>DASZOA010000327.1:0-7412 GCA_035551055.1 Solirubrobacteraceae bacterium | reverse complement strand
GCAGTGCCGCGTCGACGCGTCGTACATGCGTCCAACCGGGGGGCAGATCGTTCACGGCCGCGCCGATAGCGATAGGGGTGAACGTGCGCGAGCAACGGCCGGCAGTTCCGCGCCTCAGGGGCAGCGCCAAGCCGCACCTGTCCGGCGCGGCCGAGCGGCTCGTGGCCGTCGCCAACGAGCGCCGGCATCAGCACCCCGCACGCCGCGAGGCGATCGTCGAGGCCGGCTTCGCCGCCGCCGCGCTCGCGATCGCCCTCCTGCTGCCGTACGCGCGCGGCGCCCCCGCGCGGGAGCCGGTCGTCGTGGCCGCGCGCGTGGCCGCGTTCGCGCTCGTCGCCCGGGTCGAGTTCGATGTCGGCGCGGGCTTCGTGGCGCCGCTGCAGCTCGTCTTCGTCCCGGCGCTGTTCCTGCTGCACCCGGCGTGGGCACCGCGCGTCGGCGTCGCCGGGCTCGTGACCGCGCGGCTGCGCGACATCGCGCGCGACCGCAACCCCGAGCGCCAGCTGCTCGTCGCGATCGGCAACGCGTGGTTCGCCGTCGGCCCCGCGCTCGTGCTCGCGCTCGGCGGTGTCAGCGGCCCCGCGCTCGAGCACTGGCCGCTGTACCTGCTCGCGCTCGCGGCGCAGTTCGCCGGCGACACGGCGACGGGCGTCGCCCGCGAGTGGCTCGTGCTCGGCGTCCCGCCGCGCCTGCAGCTGCGCATGACCGGCCTCGTCTACCTCGTCGACCTGCTGCTCACGCCGATCGGGCTGCTCGCCGCGCTCGCCGCGCTCGACGAGCCGCTGACGTTCGCGCTCGTCCTTCCGCTCGCCGCCCTGCTGCGGATCTTCGCGCGCGAGCGCGCGGCCCGGATTGGCCAGGCGATCGAGCTCAGCGCCGCCTACCGCGGAACCGCCTTCCTGCTGGGCGAGGCGATCGCTGACGACGACGCGTACACCGGCGAGCACAGCTACGGCGTGATCGCGCTGTCGCTCGAGATCGCCGACGAGCTGGGGCTCGACGAGGACGAGCGCCGCCTCGTCGAGTTCGGCGCGCTGCTGCACGACGTCGGCAAGATCGCCATGCCGAAGGAGATCGTCAACAAGGCCGGCCCGCTCGACGAGCAGGAGTGGTCGGTCATGCGCCGGCACACGATCGTCGGCCAGCAGATGCTCGACAAGGTCGGCGGCAGCATGAGCGACGTCGGCGCGATCGTCCGGGCGTCGCATGAGCGCTGGGACGGCAACGGCTATCCCGACGGGCGAAGCGGCGAGGAGGTCCCGCTGCCGGCGCGGATCATCTCGGTCGCCGATGCGTTCAGCGCGATCACGACGACGCGCCCGTACCGGCGAGCGCAGTCGCCGGAGCTCGCGCTGAAGGAGCTGCACGCCTGCGCCGGCACGCAGTTCGATCCCGTCGTCGTCGATGCCCTGGCCGCCGTCCTGAGCCGACCGGCCGCCGACACGTCGGCGGAGTTCTTCGCCCGTACCGCGCAGCGCGAGCCCGTCACCCTGCGTGCGGTCCCCGATCTGGACGCGATGATCGAGGAGCAGCTCGAGCGGCGGCTTTGACGCTCATGTAAAACAGCACCATGGACACCGTCAGCTCGCTGGGTGCGCTCGACGAGCTGCCCGAGGCGATGGCCTTCCTGCGGCCGGTCCGCGACGCGGGGGCATCCGTCGTCGACCTGCGCTTCGACTATGCCAACCGCGGGGCCGGAGAGATCGCGCGGATGCCCGCCGGCGAGCTGGTCGGCCTGCGCCTGCTCGCGGCGCTGCCGGCATTCCCGCGCGCGCTGTTCGAGCGACTCGTGGCGGTGCTGGACACCGGCGTCCCGCTGAGAACCGAGGTCGACCTCAGCGATCGCCTCGCCGGCGGCGCCCCGTTCTCCGCCCGCTTGGAGATCTCGGCGTCGCGGCTCGGCGACGGGCTGCTCGTCGTCTACGAGGACATCCGCGCGCGGGAACGCGCGCTGGCGGCCGAGCGCCGCTACGGCGCCCTGCTCGAGGCGACCTCCGACTGGGTGTCGATCGCCGATCGCCACAACACCCTCGTGTACGTCAATCCGGCCGGCCGCCGCATGGTCGGCATCGGTCCCGACGAGGACATCACCGGCCGGCGGATCGGCGCCTTCTCGCCCGCGTGGGCGCGCGAGCGGGTCCTGCGCGAGGCGCTGCCCGCCGCCCGCCGCGAGGGCTCGTGGCGCGGCGACCTGGCGCGGCTGCATCGCGACGGCCACGAGATCCCGGTGTCGCAGGTCATCGTCGCGCGGATGGCGTCCGACGGCGACGTCGACTTCTACGCGACGATCGCGCGCGACATCACACGCGAGCGGGCCGCCGAGGCCGCGCTGCGCGAGAGCGAGGAGCGCTTCCGGATCGCCTTCGAGCAGGCGCCGATCGGCGTGTCGCTGGTCGACCTCGAGGGCCGCTACGTGCAGGTCAACGACGCCTACTGCGAGATCGTCCGCCGCTCGCGCGAGGAGCTGCTGCAGATCGGACCGGCGGCGATCACGCACCCCGACGACGTCGCCTCGACGCGCGACGCGATGCGGCTGCTGATCTCCGGCGCGGTGCCGGTTCACCGCTTCGAGAAGCGCTTCGTCGACCCCTCGGGCGAGTCGATCTGGGCCGAGCTCAGCGGAAGCCTGTTCCGCGACGCGGAGGGTCGCCCGCAATACCTGATCGGAATGCTGCAGGACGTCGGCGAGCAGCGCATCGCGCAGACGCTGCAGAACAGCATGCGCACCACGCAGCTGCCCGCGATCGACGGCGTCGAGCTCGCCGGCCGCTACCTGCCCGGTACGCGCGAGGCCGAGGTCAGCGGCGACTGGTACGACGTCGTCCCGCTGCCCGACGGCCGCATCGGCGTCGTGATCGGCGACGTGGTCGGCCGCGGTCTCGATGCGGCGGCGACGATGAGCCAGTTGCGCACGGCGCTGCGGGCCTACGCCGTCGAGGGCCTCGCGCCGGCCGTCGTGGTCGCCAAGCTGCACCGCCTCGTGCAGCAGCTGCGCGTCGGTCTGAGCACGACGCTCGTCTACCTGGACTTCGATCCCGTCACGCGCGAGCTGCGCTACGTCAGCGCCGGGCACCTGCCGGTCGTGCACGTACCGCCGGCCGGCGGTCCGCGCTTCCTGTCCGGCGCACGCTCGAGCCCGCTCGGCACCGCGGTCGCGGGGGTCGAGCTCCCCCAGGAGCGGCTCGTGCTCGAGCCGGGCGACACGCTGCTGCTGTATACCGACGGGCTCGTCGAACGCCGCGACGACAGCATCGACAACCGCCTCGAGCAGCTGCGCGGCGCCGTCGCGACGGCGCCCGCCGAGCTGCCCGCCGTGCTCGAGTACCTCACCGCCACTATGGGCGCCGACGACGCGCTGCGCCAGGACGACGTCGCGCTCCTCGCGCTGCGCGTCGCGCCGCAGCGCAGCGAGCCGTTCGCGGCGGCGATCGCGCCGACCGCCGCGCAGCTGCGCACGCTGCGCGGCGAGCTGCGCGCGTGGCTGCACAGCGCGGGCGCCGGCGCGGCCGAGGCGGGCGACGTGCTCGTCGCGGTCGGCGAGGCGTGCGCCAACGCGATCGAGCATTCGGGCGCGGCGCCCGACAGCGCGATCGAGGTGCGCGGCGCGCTCGTCGGACGCGAGGTCGTGCTGCGCGTGCGCGACCGCGGCACCTGGCGCCACGGCGAGTCGGAGCCCGAGCGCGGACACGGCCTGCGCCTCATGCGCACGCTCATGGACGAGATCGAGATCGACAGCGGCCACGAGGGCACGCGCGTGCAGCTGCGTCGCCGGCTGTCGGCACCCGCCGGCCCGGCCGGACCGGCGGTGCCGGCCGCGGCTGCGGGCGAAGGCGCGACGCTCGCGTTCTCGCGCGAGCGCGACGTCACCGTCGCACGGCTCGTCGGCGAAGTCGACCTGGAGGGCATCGCCGCGCTCGGCCGCTCGCTCGGCGCCGCGGTCGCCGACCGCGACCGCGGGCTCGTGCTCGACCTCAACGGCGTGGAGTACCTCGACAGCGCCGGGCTGCATCTGCTGCACGCCGCCGCACGCACGCTCGCCGCGCGCGGCCAGACGCGGCGCGTCGCCGTCGCGCCGGACGCAGCCGTCCTGCGGCTGCTCGAGCTCGGCGACATCGAGCAGACCGTGCCGCTGCACACCTCCGTGGCCGCGGCGGTCGAGGCGCTCGTGCCGCCCGCCGCGCCGTAGCGCGCGGTCGCGGCACGGCCTCACTCCCCTTCGTCGGTCAGCTCGTCCAGCGCCCGCAGGAAGTAGCCGTACTTCCAGGTCAGCTCGAGCTCGGCCATGACGATGTCGGGCGGAGGGCGGATTCCCGACAGGAGGTGGACGCGCAGCATCCTGCGCGCGGCTGCCCCGAGCCCCGGCAACGTGCTGGACGGCCCGCCCTCGTCGGGCGCGGGATCGAGCGATTCCTCGCTGGCCATCGCAGCGGCGAGCTCGGCCATCGCGTCGTACGCCGCTTCGTCGTCGGGCGCCGCGTCGAGCCGCTCGCCCAGCACCTCGACGAGGTCGGGATCCTCGGTGCGCGCGGCCTCGAAGCGGACGAACTCGACGGAGCGCGAGAGGTACCCGAGGCGCGCGGCGGTCTGGCCGGCGATCACGGCCTCGTCCGAGCAGTCGCGCTGGATCATGTACGGCAGCCCGAGCTGCAGCAGCTCCAGCGTCTTTCGCGCGAGGGGCGCGTCGTGCATCCCCTCGATCACGCGCTGCGCGCATTCCTCGATGACCGCTCCGAGCTGGTCGTCGGCGATCTCGACTCGTCGCGCCGCAGGCCCGGCGTTCGACGACGACCCGTTCTTGTCGCCGCGGAAGAACCGCACGACACCAATCCTGTCACGTCTGCAGCTCGGCGTCACCCGGCTGCGGCGACGCCGGCTGAGCCGACGCCGCGGCCTACTCGAGCGGCGTGCCGTCGTCGTAGAGCTTGAGCACGCGCACGGCGTCCTCGCCGACGTCGAGGTGCGCGATGTCCAGGCACAGGCGGCACAGCACGCACTCGTCGACGTTGCGCTCGGCGATCTCCAGCTTGCCGTCGGTCGACTCGCGGTAGATGTCGACGGGGCAGACCTGGGCCAGGTGGCTCGCGAGCTGCGGCTCGGCGACGAGCGCATCGTCGTCGACCTCGATGCCGATGAAGATGCCGTCGGTTCTCACAGCGCGCCACCGCCCGGAACCGACGCCGCCGCGCCCGCCGCCGACGGTGCGCGCCGCTCGACGTCGGCGGGCAGCTTGGACTTCATGATGTCGGGGATCTCGGAGATCTCCTCGGCGACGGTGATGCCGGCGTCGGCGAGGCGGGCGATCTTCTCGGTCGCGGTGTCCTCCTTGCCCTCGACGATCGTGCCCGCGTGGCCGAAGCTCATGCCCGGCATCTCGTCCATGAAGCGGCCGGCCATGAACGCCACGATCGGCATCTTGCAGTCGTTGGCGATCACCCACTGGGCGAGCTCGGCCTCCATCCGCCCGCCCGGCTCGGTGTAGATGACGATCCCCGCCGTCTGGTCGTCGACCTCGAACAGCGGCATGAGCTCGGCGTACGTCGAGCCGATGATCGGGTCGCCGCCGATCGAGATCGCCGTCGACTGACCCAGCCCGGCGGCCGTCAGCGTCGAGGACATCTCGGTCGTCATCCCCCCCGAGCGGCTGATGACGCCGATCGGCCCCGACGAGTAGGCCTGCGCGGCGTTCTTCGCCGGGCCGCCGATGCCGCCCATCTTCACCACCTCGGGGACGATGATCCCGAGGCAGTTGGGCCCGATGATCCGCGCCCCGCGCATCGTCGCGAGCTCGACCATCTGCGCGACGTCGCGGCGCGGGATGCGCTCGGTGACGATCACGACGAGCTTGACGCCGTTCTCGAGCGCCTCGAAGACGGCGTCCTTCGTGAACGCGGGCGGGACCGTGACGACGGAGCCGTCGATCGGCGCGCCGTACGCCTCGACGGACTGCGCGACGGTGTCGTAGACCGGCACGCCGTGCACGTCGCGGCCCTTGCGGCCGGGGGTGACGCCGCCGACGATCTTCGCGCCGGCGCCGTAGTCCAGGCACTCGCGCGTGAGGTTGACGGCCTCGCGTCCGGTGATGCCCTGCACGATGAACGTCGTGCTCTCGTCGATCAGGATGCTCATCGCGCCACCGCCTCCGGCCCGGCGATCTTCGCGACGGCGCGCCGCGCCGCCTCGTGCATCGAGACCGAGCGGTCGGCGTACTCGATGCCGTACTTCTCGAGGATCTTGAATCCCTCCTCCTCCCACGCACCGGGGATCCGGAAGATCGCGATCTTCTCGGCGGGATCGAAGCCCAGCTCGAGGCATCCCTTGATGACGCCGCGCGCGACGATGTCGACGCGCGTGTTGGAGACGATCGACATCATCACGGCGATCTTGTCGACCCCCGGCTTGCCGAGGACGAGCTTGGCCAGGCCGCAGGCCTTGTGGACCGACGGGTTGCCGCCGATCTCGCAGTAGTTGGCCGGTGACCCGCCGTGCGCGCGGACGGCGTCGAAGAGCGTCAGCGAGCCGCCGCCCGCGCCGATCACGAGCCCGATGTTGCCGTCGAACTCCGTCACGTTGCCCGCCACGCCGCGGTGGTCGGAGGCGTCGACCTCCTCGCCGGCGAGCTCGAACGCCGTCGGCTCGCGCGCCAGGCGCGTCTCCTCGTCGCCGACGCCGAGCTCGGCGAGCAGGTCCTTGTGGCGGCCGCGCGCCTCGCTCTCCATGTCCATGTGCGCGTCGAGCGCGACGAACGTCCCGTCGTGCAGCTCGCAGAGCGGATTGATCTCGGCGAGCACCATGTCGTTGTCGGCGAAGACCTGCGCGAGCCGGCGCACGATCGGCGTCAGGCGCTGCAGCGGCTTGCCGGTGACGCCCGTCTGCGAGATGCACTCCTTGGCCTGGTAGTCGGAGATCGGCAGGAGGTTGGAGATGTGCACGCGCCCGACGTGGTCGGGGTGCTGCTCGGCGACCTCCTCGATATCGATGCCGCCCATGTCGCTGAACAGGATCACGGGCTGCTTCGCCGTGCCGTCCCAGACGACGCCCGCGTAGTACTCCTGCTTGACCTCGACTCTCGGGTCGACGAGCACGCCGCGTGGCATGTGGCCGTTGATCTCCAGCGCGAGGATGTCGGCCGCGTGGGCCTCGGCCTCGTCGGGCGTCTCTGCGAACTTCACGCCGCCGGCCTTCATCCGCCCGCCGGTCAGCACCTGGGACTTGACGACGGTGGGACCGCCGATCCGCTCCGCGATCGACCGCGCCTCGGCCGCATCGGTCGTGAAGCCGAAGTCGGTGACCGGGATGCCCGCGCGCTTGACGATCTCGCGGGCCTCGTACTCGAAGAAACGCATCTGCTCCTGACCTGCCGTGGGGCGAATCGGTTGCGGCCGGAGCCTATAAGAGCGGACCGGTCCTCCCCG
>DASZOA010000326.1:0-2453 GCA_035551055.1 Solirubrobacteraceae bacterium | reverse complement strand
GTCAAAGACACGCGGACGCCCGCTCGCGGCGGGGGCGTCCGTGGCCTCACGCTCGTGCCGAGCGTCTCGTGGCGGTTGCGCTCAGAGCGTCTCGACCGTCGGGTCGCGGAAGTGGCCCTGCAGCCCGGGGACGGCCTCGCCCGGCCCCTTTGAGGTGTCGCCGCGCAGGCCGACGAAATCCGTGAACTCGCCGCGCTGCGCGCAGCTGGGTTCGGACGGGTTGCGCTCGTGCGCCAGGCACGTGAGGATCGCCTTGATCGAGCCGTGACCGGTGAGGTCCTCGAACGTGCCGGTGCTGCGAGTCGGGGAGATCGCGAACCGGCCGGTGAGCTGCACCTCGTTGTCGGACACCCTGCGGTACCTGGCCCGGTACTCGGTGACGATCACGTGCTCGGACTCGGTCTGCACGCCGTTCTCGGTCACGCAGAGAACCGTCGTGATCGTGCCCTCGATCGTTCCCCTGTCGCCCTGCACCCGCGTGACGGTTCCCTCGGCGCGGTGGCGAACGGCGGCGGTGCCGTCGTCGTCGTCGACGCCGGGATAGTCGGGACGGAAGTCCAGGCCGACGTCGTTGAAGGGCGCGCTTCCGCCGCACGTCCGCGACGAGTAGCTGAAGGACTCGCCCTCCGAGAAGTCAAACGACAGCCGGTCGGTCGGAAACAGCAGGCCCGGGAACACCGGGTCGTCGGAGCTGTGGGTGTGGACGCTGACCTTCACGCCGCCGCTCAGCGCCTGCGACGAGTCCGTCGGCTTGGCGCCGGGGTTCGCCGGCTTGCCGGCCGGGTTCGCCGCCTTCGACTTGTCCCGCGGCTTGGCGGCGGTCGGACCGGCGGCGACCAGCGCCGCGGCGGCGATCACCGAGGCAAGCACGATCTGAAGCCTGCGCATGCATCTCCCTTCGGTTGCTTCCAATTCCCCCGTGCGCGCACCTGCGGTTGGTGATCGGGCGCGCGCCGTGACGACACGATCCTGTCCCGGCGATCGGGGTCGAGGCGCGTCTCTACCCCGTCTGGCTCCCGTCAAACGACTGCGCTACGAGCAGCGAGAGCTCAGCAGCGTGGCGTACAGCTCGATGTGGGCGGCGGCGATGGCGTCCCACGAGTAGCGTTCGCGCCCGGCGGCGCGGGCGCCGGCGGCGAGCTGCGCGCGGGCGGCGCGGTCGCCGAGCAGCCGCCGCAGCTCGCGTGCCAGCGCGTCCGCGTCGCCCGCCGGCACGAGCGCCGCGGCGCCCGCGGCCGCCACCTCGCCGAATCCGCCGACGTCGCTGAGCAGCAGCGGACAGCCGAACGCGAGCGCCGTGAACAGCACGCCGGACTGGTCGGCCTGGCGGTAGGGCAGCACGACGAGATCGGCGCGGCGGAAGTACGCAGCGACCTCGTCGTCGGGCACGAAGCGCGGCACCCAGCGCACGGACGCCGGCGCGGCGGCGCGCAGCGGCGCGATGTCCATCCGCGGCATCCCGACCATCCACAGCTCGGCGTCGGGCGCGGCCGCGCGCCCGGCGTCGAGCAGCCCGTCGATGCCCGTGTACCGGCGCATGAGCCCGAAGCACAGGACGACGGGCTTGTCGACGTCCGCCAGCGCCGACGGCAGCGCCCGCGCCCCCGCCACGCGGTTGAGGTGCTCGAACGCGCCGTGCGCGATCACGCGCACCTTCGACGGGTCGATGCCGAGCGCGTCGACGAGCCGCCGGCGCCCGTGCTGGGAGTGCACGACGACGGCGTCGACGCGCTCGTACAGCCGCCGCTGGGCGGCGAGCTGGCCGCGACGCGGCTCGCGCGGCAGGACGTCGTGCGCCGTCAGCACGACCGGGCGCGCGCGCGGCAGCAGGTGCACGTCGACGGGCTGGACGGTCAGCCACTGGAAGTGCACGACATCGGCGCCGCGCGCCGCCGTGCGGGCGTAGCGCAGCATCTCGGGCACGTGCCAGGCGAGCTTCGCCGCGAAGCGGCGCCGCGACCCGGCGCCCCCGCCGCCGCGGCGATAGAAGCGCTCGACGCGCTCGTAGCCGTCGGCGTCCGGCACCGGGCCGTAGCCGAAGCGGCTCGTCTGCAGGCGCACTCGAGCACCGGCGCGCGCGAGCGCGGCGCACAGCGCGTGGTCGTAGGGCGGCGTGTAGGCCGAGGGGTCGACGACGTCCACGCGCATCGGTACGAGCGTAGACGGGCGCCTGCCCGGCCACCGCCCGCCCCGCCGGCCGCGTTCTTCGCGGATTCTTCGCAACCCGACCGCAGCGGTGGGACACTGAAGGTGTCCAGGTCATCGAGATGGAGCCGCCCGACACCGCTCGCGAGCAGCCCGACCGGGCCCCCGTCGACACGCGGGAGCGCGGTGGCCGACCGCGCTCGCCGGCTGGCCAGGGACGCCGATCGCCCCCGGTTCGCAGCTCCCGCGTCGCCCGGCGCGACGCAGAGCTGCGTCGCGTCCGCGCTCCGGGCGGGCCGCCGGCCGCC
>DASZOA010000325.1:0-8299 GCA_035551055.1 Solirubrobacteraceae bacterium | reverse complement strand
CGCGACGCAGACGCCGGTCCCGGTGCTCTCGACGATGCGCTGGGCCTCGTTGCCGTGCGCGAGGGCGAGGATCGGGCGCCCGGCGTGCAGGTACTCGAAGAGCTTGCCGGTCGCCTCGGAGCGGTCGCGGCCGGTCAGCAGCGCGCGCGCGCCCGCGCGGCGCTGGAGCGCGAGCGCGGCGTCGCGCTCGAGCAGGCCGAGGTGGCGGACGCTGTCGCCGAGATCGGCCTCGGCGAGCAGCGCGGCGTCCTCGCTCGTCAGCCGCCCGGCGAGCACGAGCCGGACGCGGCGACCGTCGTGCGGCTCGGCGTTGGCGCGCCCCAGCGCGCGCAGCAGCGGCCGCGGCTCGCGCCCCCGGGGGCCGCTCAGCGTGCCGGTGTGCACGAGCGTCACCCAGCCGTCCTCGTCGACGGCCGGCGGCCGGGCCAGCTCGACACCGGCCGCGAGCTGCGGGTCCCAGCCGTTGGGGACCCAGGCGGCGCGGGCGCCGAGCCGGCGCTCGAAGTCCTCGGCGATCGGACGGGTCGCGCCGATCACCGCGTCGGCGCCGGTCGCGACCGCCCGCTCGAGCCGCGCCTCGAGCGCGCGCTGCGCGCGCGTCGGCCATGGCTCGGCGAGTCGCTCGAAGCGCCAGCCGTCGCGGAAGTCCGCGATCCACGCCGGCCGCCGGCGCGCGCGCGCGAGCCCGAGCAGGTGCGTCGAGTCGGGCGGGCCGCTCGTGATCAGGCAGTCGATCCGCCGCTCGCCGAGGACGCGGCGGACGGCCGCCAGCACCCCCGGCATCCAGCTGACGAGATGCGGGTCGGGCACGACGACGCGGGTCAGCAGGGCCGGCGCCGGCGTGACCACCGGTGCCGCGCCCGGCGCTCCGAGCGGCGGGCGGCGCAGCAGCCGGCGCAGCGCGGCCCACTGCGTCAGGTCGCCCGTCCGGATGACCTGGCGCTCGGCATCGTCGGCCAGCGCACCGTGCACGCCGCTCGTCACGACCGTGACGTCGTGGTCGAGCCGCCGCAGGTGATCCGCCATCGCCGTCCAGCGCGCCGCGCCGACCGCCGTCGAGGGCGCGAAGAAGTAGGTGACGACCAGGATCCGGCGGGCGGTCATGCCGCCGCGACGGCCGACCGCAGCCCGGCGTCGACCGCGGCGAGCCACAGCTCGAGGTTGAACACGCGCCAGACCGCCTTGGGATCGCGCCAGCGGCCGGCGCGCACGTCGGCCTCCAGCGCCGCGCGCTCGTACAGCGCGCCGCCGCGCGCCGCGGGGTCGAGGACGACCTCGGCGATGCGAGCCCGCACCGCGCCGTCGTGCAGCCAGGCCGTCTGCGGCGGCTCGAAGCCCACCTTGTCGCGCCGCGCGAGCACGACGTCGGGCACGCTGTCGCGCACCGCGTCGCGCAGGATCGCCTTGCGCACGCCGCCGCGCTGCAGGAACTGCGGCGGCAGCGAGAGCGCGAGCTCCGCGATCCGGCGGTCGAGGAACGGCAGCCGCGCCTCGCGGCTGTGGGCCATCGAGTCGCGGTCGGCGTAGCGCAGCAGCTCGGGCAGGCTCGTGTGAAACGCCTGGCGCAGCAGCTCGCGGCGCAGGGGGTGCGACCCGGCGGCGCCCGGGCCGCGCGGGGTCTCGCGGCGCACCGCCTCGGCGGCGACCGCGGGCGAGACGTACGGCGAGCACAGCCCGAGCCGGTGGCGCCGGCGCAAGGCCGCCGGCAGCAGCTCGGCGCCGACGGCGCGCGCGAGCTCGCCGCGCCCGTCGCCGCCGGCCGCGACCGCGCGGGCGATCGCCCGCGGCCCGAGCGAGCGCGTCGCCCAGCCGCCGACCCCGTCGTAGCCGCCGAACAGCTCGTCGGCGCCCTGGCCGTCGAGCAGGACGGTCACGCCGGCCTCGCGGGCGGCCTTCATGACGCGCCACTGGGCGTAGATGCTGAGGCTGCCGAACGGCTCCTCCTGGTCGCGCACGAGCGCGTCGAGATCGTCGAGCAGCTGTGCCGGCGTCGGCTCGACGGGGTGGTGCTCGACGACGCCCGCGGCGGCCGCGACGGCCTGCGCGTAGGGCCACTCGTCGCGCTCGTAGCCGCGGAAGCGCGCGGTGAAGGCGTGGCGGCGATGGTCGCCGGCGAGCTCGGCCGACAGGCAGACGATCGCCGACGAGTCGACGCCGCCGCTCAGCGAGGTCCCGACCGGCACGTCGCTGCGCAGGCGCAGGCGGATCGAGTCGACGAGCTCTGCGCGCAGCACCCGCACCGCCTCGGCGTAGTCGCCGGGCACCGCGACGCGGCGCGGCGTCCAGTAGCGCTCGACCTCGACGCGGCCGCCGGCGAAGCGCAGCACGTGCGCGGCCGGCAGCCGCCGCACGTCGGCGAAGAAGCTCTCGTCGACGCGCGGCATCTGGCCGAGCCCGAGGTAGGCGGCCAGCACGCTCTCGCGCACGCCGCCGCGGTGCGGCGCCGCCTCCAGGATCGCGCGCACGTCCGAGCCGAAGACGAGCCGCTCACCGTCCTGCGTCCAGTACAGCGGCTTCTCGCCGAACGGGTCGGCGGCGAGCGTCAGGCTGCGGTGCTCGTCGTGCCATACCGCGAAGGCGAACATGCCGTTGACGCGGTCCAGCGCGCGCTCGCCCCAGGCGTCCCAGGCGTGCAGCAGCACCTCGCCGTCGCCCTCGGTGACGAACGCGTGGCCGAGCCCGCGCAGCTCGTCGCGCAGCTCGCGGTAGTTGTAGATCTCGCCGTTGAAGACGAGGTGCAGCGGGCCGAGGTGCAGCGGCTGGTTGGAGCGCTCGTCGAGGTCGATGATCGCCAGCCGGCGAAACGCCAGCCCGGCGCAGGCGTCGCGCCAGACGCCCTGCCCGTCGGGGCCGCGGTGCGCCATCGCCGCGGCCATCGCGGTCAGCACGCCGTCGTCGGGCGGCGCGCCTCCGACCGTTCCCGCGATGCCGCACACGGGCGGCAGGATATCCGCGGCCGCCCCGCCCGCCGTCAGGCGGCGCGCCGCCGCCACATCACCGTCAGCCAGGCGCGGATCTGCGGCGCGACGGCACGCAGGTCGGCGAGCTCGGCGCGCCCCGGCACGAACTGGGCGAGCCGCGCCGAGCCGGTCACGCGGCGGTAGAACCAGACCGTCAGCGCGAAGGTCGCCGCGTACGACAGCGTCTTGGCGAGCGCCGCGCCGCGCGCGTCGAGCAGCGGGATCAGCAGCGCGTAGCCGCCGAGCGTCAGCGGCGTGACGATCAGCGCCGTGTACAGCGAGTACTCCGGCCGGCCGCGTCCGACGATCGTCGCCGACAGCGCGGCGGTCACGCCCATCAGCGCGACGCCCGGCAGCAGGATCAGCGCAAGCTCGATCGCGGGGCGAAACGCCGCGCCGTAGATCGGCACGACGAGCGCGAGCAGCGGCGCGGTGAGGACCGGCAGCGCGAGCGCGACGAGCAGGACCGTGTGGCGCAGCCCCTTGTCCTCGACGAACGAGCGCACCTCGCTCGCGCCGCTGGCGCTGAGCGCCGCGATGCGCGGAAACAGCACGTCGCCGAGCGCCGTCGGGACGAGCCACAGCACGCCGGTCACCGCGATCGCCACGGCGTAGTGACCGGCCGCCGCCGCCGACGCGACCGCGCTGAGGATCAGCAGGTCGATGCGCTGGTTGAGCAGCGCCAGCGCGTTGGCCCCGTACCCCTTGACGCCGAAGCGCAGCGCGCGCCGCAGGCCGACCGGCTCGCGGGCGGCGGCGCCGCCGGCCGGCAGGCGCCGGCGCGCCCAGACGCCGGTCGCGAGCGCGACGAGCACGTGCGCGGCGGTCATGCCGGCGACCGCGCCGGGCAGGCCCGCCGCCAGCACGAGCGCGACGACGAGCACCATCGCGAGCCCCGACTGCAGCGCGGGCGGCAGGACGTAGGCCTCGTAGCGGTCGACCGCCAGGCCGACGAAGCTCACGTACAGCCACGACAGCGCGAACGGCAGCGCGAGCGCCGCGACCGCGGTCGACGCGACCGACAGGCCGCCGAACGCCGACGGCAGCGCGAGCCGCGCGAGCACGCAGAGCGCCGCCCCGGCCGCGCCGGACAGCAGCGCGACGCGCAGCGCCGCGCGCAGCGCGTCGCGCGGCGGCCAGTTGCCCGACGCGACGTAGTAGGCGATGCCGTGCTCGATCCCCAGCGAGCAGCCGACGGTCAGCAGCAGCACGAGCGTCAGCGCGACCGCGAAGCCGCCCGTGCCCTCGGGGCCGAGCATCCGCGCGACGAAGATCGTCGTGACGGCTCCGGTGATCGCGACCGTCACGCGGCTCACCGCGCCCATGACGGCGCCGCCCGTGATCGGGCGCAGCGCGGTCTCAGGTGCCTCTGAGCCCATCCGCGGCTGATTGTCCTACGCTGGTCGGCGCCGATGGCCGTGCCGCTGTTCGACACGACGACGCCGCTCGCGCCGCTGCGCGGGGAGATCGACGGCGCGATCGCGGGCGTCCTCGACGACCGCCGCTTCATCCTCGGTCCGAACGTCGCGGCATTCGAGCGGGAGTTCGCCGGCTACTGCGGCGCGGCGCACGCGGTCGGCGTCGCCAACGGCACCGAGGCGCTGACGATCGCCCTGCGCGCGCTCGGCGTCGGCCCCGGCGACGACGTCGTCGTGCCGTCGTTCACGTTCTACGCGAGCGCCGAGGCGATCCCGCCGACGGGCGCGCGGCCGGTCTTCTGCGACGTCGATCCCGAGACGTTCTGCGTGACCGCCGAGACGGTCCGGGCGGCGCTCACGGCGCGGACGACGGCGGTCGTCGTCGTGCACCTGTTCGGCAACGTCGCGCCGGTCGCCGAGATCGAGGCGCTCGGCGTGCCGGTGCTCGAGGACGCCGCCCAGGCCGCCGGCTCGACGACGCCCGACGGGCGGCCCGGCGCGCTCGGCGCCGCCGCGACGTTCAGCTTCTTTCCGTCGAAGAACCTCGGCTGCTTCGGCGACGGCGGCGCGATCACGACCGACGACGGCGCGATCGCCGACCGCGCGCGGATGCTGCGCTTCCACGGCTCTCAGGACAAGGTCACCTACGAGCACGTCGGCTACAACTCGCGGCTGGACGAGCTGCAGGCGGCGATCCTGCGCGTGCAGCTGCCCCACCTCGACGGCTGGGCCGACGGGCGCCGCGCGGTCGCCGAGCACTACGCGGCGGCGGGCCTCGACGAGTTCGTCGCGCTGCCGCGCGCCGTCGACGGCTGCGCGCCGGCGTGGCACCTGTACGTCGTGCGCAGCGAGCGCGCCGGCGAGCTCGCCGCCGGGCTGAAGGCGGCGGGCGTCGGGCACAAGGCCTACTACCGCACGCCGGTCCACCGCCAGCCGGGGATGGCGACGTTCGCGGGGGGCGGCGAGCTTCCGGCGACCGACGAGGTCGCCCGCACGCACCTCGCGATCCCGATGAGCCCGGTGCTGTCCGAGGAGCAGGTCGACGAGGTCGTCGCGGCGGTGCGCGCGGCGCTCGGCGCGGGCGTCGGCGCGTAGCGCTCTTGGACGGGCCGCGGATCCTGCACGCTCCGGCCGACGTCGGCGGCCACGCCTACGGCCTGTCGCGCGGCGAGCGCGCGCTCGGCGTCGCGAGCGACGTCGCGGTCCTGACGGCGGGCCCGTACGGCTACGGCGCCGACATCCGGCTCGACCTCGACGGCCTGCCGCCGTGGCGGGCGATCCGGGCGCGCGCCGCGTTCGTGCGCCATGCGCTCGCGCGCTACGACGTCATCCACCTGAACTTCGGCCACCCGATCGTCGCCGTGCGCCGCGGCCCGGCGATCCTCAGCGAGCTGCCGCTGCTCAAGCGCGCCGGCAAGACCGTGCTCGTGACCTTCCAGGGCTGCGACGTGCGCCCCCAGGCGGCCTGCGCGTGCACGTCGCCGATCTGCGCGGCGCAGGACCCCAAGCGGCTGCCCAACGCGCGCCACATGCTGCGCCACGCCGACCGCGTCTACCACCTCAACCCCGACCTGCGCCGCTGGCTGCCCGGCAGCCGCTTCCTGCCGTACGCGAGCGTCGACGTCGCCGCCGTGACGCCGCGGCCGCTGCCCGCGCGCGACGAGCTCGTCGTCGCCCACGGTCCGACGAACCGCGAGGTCAAGGGCACGGCGCACGTCGTCGGCGCGGTCGACGCGCTGCGCGGCGAGGGCGTCCGCGTGCGGCTCGACCTCGTCGAGGGCGTGCCGCGCGACGCGGCGCTCGCGCGCTTCGCCGCCGCCGACGTCGTCGTCGACCAGCTGCGCCTGGGCTGGTACGGCGGCCTGTCCGTCGAGGCGATGGCGCTCGGCCGCCCGGTGCTCGCCGCGATCAGCGAGGAGGACAATCCGTTCGGTGCCGAGCTGCCGATCGTGCGCACCGGCCCCGACCGCCTGCGCGACGACCTGCGCGCGCTGCTCGGCGACCGCGAGCGGCGGGAGCGGCTCGGCCGCCGGGGGCGGGCGTTCGCCGAGCGCCACCACGATCCGCGCGCCGTCGCGCGAACGGTGCTCGACGACCTTCCCTGAAGGCGCGTCGCGCTACCTTGCGCCGCGTGAAGCGCGCGCTGCTGGAGATGCTGACCGACCCGTCGAGCGGGGAGCCGCTCGCGCTGCAGGACGGCGAGCTGGTCGCACCCGGCGGGGCGCGCTACGAGATCCGCGACGGGATCCCGCGGCTGGCCGACCCAGCCGGCAGCGGGCAGGCGGACACCTTCGACACCTTCTCCTGGAAGTGGACGCACGTCTCGCGCCAGGAGATCGAGCAGCGCGTGCTCGCGCAGTACGCCTGGTACGACGAGCGCTACGGCCTCGACGGCGACAAGGGCCTGGCGGCGCTGCTGGCCGGGTCCGAGCGGATCCTCGAGGCCGGGACCGGGCTCGGCGGCGACGCCGCCCGCTTCGCGCGCCTGGCGCCGCACGCCGAGGTCGTCGCGATCGACCTCAGCAAGGCGATCGACGTCGCCGCCGAGCGCTTCGGCGGGCCGGCGAACCTGCACTACCTGCAGGCCGACATCATGCACCTGCCCTTCCCCCCGGGCACGTTCGACTTCATCTCCGCCGAGCAGGTCATCCACCACACGCCCGACGCCGCGTGGGCGTTCGCCGAGCTCGCCGCGCGGCTCGCCCCCGGCGGCCTGCTCGCGGCCTACCTGTACCGCGTCAAGGCGCCGCTGCGTGAGCTCGCCGACGACTGGATCCGCGAGCGTGCCACGGTCATGGAGCCCGAGGAGGCGATGGAGCTCGGCCGCGACCTCGCCGAGCTGGGCCGCGAGCTGCAGCGCGCCGGCGGCACGGTCAGGCTCGAGCGCGGCGTGCCGCTGCTCGGCATCGAGCCCGGCGAGCACAGCGTCCAGCGGCTCGTGTACTGGACGCTGCTGAAGTGCTTCTGGAACGACGACTTCTCGCCGAACCTCAACGCGCTGGTCAACTACGACTGGTACGCGCCGCAGCACGCCTCGCGCCACACCCCCCACGAGGTCCGGGAGTGGTGTGCGGCGGCCGGCCTGGAGATCGTGCGGCTCGACGTCAGCGAGGCGGCGATCAGCGCCCTGGCGCGGCGTCCGGCAGCCTGAGACAGCGCGCTGCTCGGCACGTCTTGCGCGGCGACGGACCGAGCGGGCCGGTCGTGCCGCCCTGCGAGCCGATGCTTCCCCAGGCGCCGCCGAAGCCGTACCACGGCGCGCTCGTCGCGCTCTTCAGGTCGTTCCAGGTCCGCCACTGCGGGCAGGCGGGGCAGGCGATCGCCTGGTCGCGCGCCGTCACGCGCCGATTGCCGGCGATCCGGCGGGCTTCGAGGAAGTCACCGGCGCGCGGGTGCGACGCGTGGCTCTCCTTGGCCACGTAGACGACCGGGTGCGTCGGCTCGCCGCCTTCCTCGGCCACCACGCGCCGGACGGCGTGCCACGGCACGTCGCGGTTCTCCTCGTGGAAGTGGTAGCGGACCGAGATCGGCGTGTAGGCGTGGCGCCCGGGCGATCTCTCCAGCAGCACGCTGATCCGCTCCCAGTCGCCCTCGTGGCGAAAGTGCCTCAGCACGCCCTCCGGACCGGGCGGCTGGCTGAGGCCGTAGAAGAACCAGTACGTGATCCGCTCGCGCTGCGGCTTGCCCGGCTCCGGATGGCGCTCGTAGTAGGCCGGGACGCGCTCGACGAACTCCTGGCTTCCCTCCTTCTCCTTGCGCGGCCTGCCGTTGCGCACCTCGTCGTCGACGTTGAGGTAGAAGCCTTCACGCTCGGGGACGGATCTCGGTCGGCCCGTCTGCTCGAACGGCCGGGTGATCTGCGTCGCCAGGTGCTCGGGCCCGCGAGCGTCGGCACAGCGGCCGGCGACGGCGCGATGCGCG
>DASZOA010000324.1:0-7825 GCA_035551055.1 Solirubrobacteraceae bacterium | reverse complement strand
TCCTGCTCCTGTCGGAGCCCGACGAGCCGGGCTTCGTCGCGCGGCTGCGGATCTTCAACCCCGACGGCTCCGAGGCCGGGCTGTCGGGCAACGGCGCGCGCGAGGCGGTCATGTACCTGCGCCGCAACGGCTGGGCGCGCTCCGACCGCTTCTCGATCCAGACCGCGGCCGGCGAGATCCGCCCGCACATCACCGGCCCCGACACGTGCACGCTGGACATGGGCCGAGCGCGCACGTCGTCCGAGGACTTCCCCTCCGGCCCGCCCGACGGGCTCGCCGAGCTGCGCGCCGGCGGTCGGACGTGGCGGTTTCAGCACGTGCAGGTCGGAAACCCGCAGTGCGTCATCCACCATCCCGACCGCGACGAGCTCGAGCGGCTCGACCTGCGCGCGATCGGCCCGGCGATCGAGCGCCACGAGCTGTTTCCCAACCGCACGAACGTCTCCTGGTACGCCGAGCTCGAGCCCGGCGTCATCCGGGCGCGGATCTTCGAGCGCGGCGCGGGCGAGACGATGTCGTCGGGAACCGGCGCCAGCGGCGCGGCGGTCGCCTACGTGCTGCGCGGCGGCGACTCGCCGGTGACCGTCCGCCTCGACGGCGGCGAGCTGACCGTCGACGGCGCCGAGGACCTGCACTTCGACCTGACCGGATGGGCGCGGCCCGTCTACCGCGGCGAGCTGTCCGCCGACTTCTGCACCGAACTGGAGGACCTGTGAAGCCCTCAGAGCGCCTGGACCGCATCCCGCCCTACCTGTTCGCCGAGATCGAGCGCAAGATCGCCGCCAAGCGCGCGGCCGGCGTCGACGTGATCTCGCTCGGCATCGGCGACCCCGACCGGCCGACCCCGGCCCTGATCGTCGACGCGATGCGCGAGGCGGTCACCGAGCCCGAGACGCACCGCTACCCCTCCAACCGCGGCCGCGCGGACTTCCGCCAGGCCGTGGCCGACTTCTACATGCGCCGCTTCGACGTGCGGCTCGACCCGGCGACGGAGGTCATGGCGACGATCGGCGCCAAGGAGTGCATCTTCAACGTCAACCTCGCCTTCCTGGACCCCGGCGACGCGGCGCTCAGCGCCGACCCGGGCTACCCCGTCTACACCGGAGGTCCGCTGCTGGCCGGCGGCGACCCCGTGCTCATGCCGCTGCTCGCCGAGCACGGCTTCACGCCCGACCTCATGGCGATCTCCGACGCCGACCGCCGGCGCGCGAGGCTCATGTTCTTCAACTATCCGAACAACCCGACCGGGGCGATCGTGCGCCAGGGCTTCTTCGAGGAGGTCGTCGACTACGTCCGCGGCACGGACATCCTCGCGGTGCACGACAACGCCTACTCCGAGACCGTCTACGACGGCTATCGCGCGCCGTCGTTCCTCGCGACGCCCGGCGCCAAGGAGGTCGGCGTCGAGGTCTTCTCGTGGTCGAAGGGCTACAACATGACCGGCTGGCGCTGCGCGGCGATCGTCGGCAACGCCGAGGCGATCGAGCACTACTGGCGGCTGAAGACGAACATCGACTCCGGGCTGTTCGAGGCGGTCCAGCTCGCCGGGATCGCCGCCCTCAGCCCCGACGCCGACGGCGACAAGCAGGAGATGAACGCGCTCTACACGCGCCGCCGCGACCTCGTCGTCGAGGCGCTGCGCGCGATCGGCGTCGACGTCACGCCGCCGAAGGGCACGATCTACGTCTGGGCGCCCGTGCCGGCGGGCTTCCCGACGGCGGCGGCGTACTGCGAGCACGTGCTCGAGCAGGCGGGCGTGGCGATGTCTCCGGGCGGGGCCTACGGGGCCAACGGCGAGGGCTTCTTCCGGATCTCGCTGACGACGCCGGACGACCGGCTCGTCGAGGCCGTCCAGCGGCTGGGCCGGCTGGCCGGTTGAGGGCCGGCGCGGAAGCGGCGGGATCGCGCGGCACGCGGTGGCGGGTCGCGGAATCGACCATCTAGGCTCGCGTCGTGCGCTACTGCGGCATCGACGTCTCCGCGAACGCCGACAACCAGCAGCTCTGCACCCTGCACGAGCGCCGCGCCAGCGACGCGGGGATCGAGCTCGTGGCGACGTTCTACGTGCCGGGCAGCGTCGAGGCGGTCGCGCGCACCGTGCTCGGCTTCGGCGGCGAGGCCGTCGCCGCGGTCGACGCGCCCTCCGGCCACCGCCTGGACCTGCTCGCGCCGGGCGCCGCGCTGCGCGCCGAGCTCGGCCTGCCCGACGGGCGCTTCGAGCGCCACCGCGTGTGCGACGCGCTGCTCTTCCGCCGCCGGCTGCCGCTGTATCCGGTGCCCTCGGCCAACCAGGCGCTCGCGCACTGGGAGCGCTGGATCGGCGTCGGCTTCGCGCTGTTCGAGGCGCTCGCACCGCTCGGGCTCTTCCGGCCCGACGCCGAAGGCGCGGTCGAGGGGCACGTCGACCACGGTGCGCTGCGCTTCGGGCGTCTGTGCGAGACCTATCCCGACGCCGTCTTCTGCTCGCTGATCGGGCATCGCCCGCCGCCGAAGCGCACGCCGTGGGGGCTGCAGCAGCGCATCGCCGCGCTGCGCATGCGCGGCGTCGTCGACGCCGACGGCGGCCTGTGGCACCGGACGCTCGACGAGCTCGACGCATGTGCCGCCGCCTACGCCGCTTACGTCATCGCAAGCGGCGGCGGCTCGTGGGCCGGCGAGCCGCGCGAGGGCGTCATCGTGCTGCCGGTGCAGGAGCTGCTGCCGCGCTACGACCCGCTGCCGCCGCCGGCGCGGGCGCCGCTGGCCTGAAGCGCGAGCCGACCCGCGGGATCCGCCGGTGCCGCGGTTCGAGCCCACCCGATCAGGTCCGGACGGAGACTAGACTCAAGGGCGATGCAGCGATCGCGACACGGTCGCGTCGGCGAGCATTCGCGCAGCGCCGACGCCGTCGAGGGACGCGCCAAGCAGCGCGCGTTCTGCATCGCCGCGCTCGAGGAGGGCGACGACCTCTCGGAGCTGCGCGAGCTGCTGCGCACGGCGGGCGTCGCCGTCGTCGGCCAGTCCGTCCAGCACCGCGACACGCCGCATCCGAACTCCTACCTCGGGCCGGGCAAGCTCGAGGACGTCAAGGCGGCGGCGAAGGCGGCCGACGCGAACGTCGTCGCCTGCGACGACGAGCTCAGCCCGCGCCAGGAGCGCAACCTCGAGGCCGAGCTCGGCCTGCCGGTCGTCGACCGCACGTCGATCATCCTCGACATCTTCGCCGGTCACGCCCACAGCGCCGAGGGCAAGCTCCAGGTCGAGCTCGCCCAGCTCGAGTACAACATGGCGCGGATGCGCGGCCTGTGGACGCATCTCGAGCGGCTCGGCGCGAGCGCCGCGCAGCCCGGGATCGGCGCCCGCGGCCCCGGCGAGTCGCAGATCGAGACCGACCGCCGCCTGGCGCGCAACCGGATCACCGCGCTGCGCCGCAAGCTCGTCGGGGTGTCCTCGTCGCGGGCGACGATGCGCGCCGAGCGCGAGCGCGCGCACCTGCCCCAGATCGCGCTCGCGGGCTACACGAACGCCGGCAAGTCGACCCTGCTCACCCGCCTCACCGGCGCCGAGGTCGGCGTCCGCGACCGCCTCTTCCACACGCTCGATCCCACGACGCGCGAGCTGCGCATCAACGGCCGGCCGTATCTGCTGACGGACACCGTCGGCTTCATCCGCAAGCTGCCCCACCAGGTCGTCGACGCCTTCGCCGCGACGCTGCACGAGACGCGCGAGGCCGACCTCATCCTGCACGTCATCGACGCCTCGGCGGACGAGGACGAGCTGACCGCGATGCTGCGCGCCGTCGACGAGACGCTGGAGGCGGTCGGCGCCGGCGACCGCCCGCGCCTGCTCGTGCTCAACAAGGCCGACGCGCTCGACGACGAGCGGCGCGCGGCGCTGTCGTTCGCGCACCCCGACGGGATGCTGATCTCCGCCGCGACGGGCGAGGGGCTCGGCGCGCTCGGCGAGCGCAGCGAGGAGGAGTTCCGCCGCTCGCGGCGCTTCGTCGACCTGCTGCTGCCCTACGTCGAGGGCGCGCGCCTCGCCGAGCTGCACGACGTCGCCGGCGACCTCGAGCGCACCGACACCGCCGACGGCGTGCGCGTCCGCGCCCGCCTGCCGCTGACGGTCGCCGAGCGCTACGCGCGCTTCTCGGTCAACGGCACGCCGGCATAGCGGTGGGCGCCGTCGAGCTGCGCGTCCGGCGGCTCGATCCGGCGGCGCGCCTGCCCGCGCGCGCGCACGACGACGACGCCGGCTACGACCTGTCGGCGCTCGAGCCGGCGACGCTCGGCCCCGGCGAGCGGGTGACGGTCCGCACGGGGATCGCGATCGAGCTGCCGCCCGGTCACGCGGGGCTCGTGCTGCCGCGCAGCGGCCTCGCCGCGCGCCATGGGATCGCGCTCGTCAACGCGCCGGGGCTGATCGACGCGGGCTACCGCGGCGAGCTGCAGGTGCTGCTGCTCAACACCGACCGCGCCGCCGCCTACGACGTCGTAGCGGGCGACCGGATCGCTCAGCTCGTGCTCGTCGCGGTGGCGACGCCGCCGGTCGTCGAGGCCGGCGCCCTCGCCGCGACCGCGCGCGGCGAGGGCGGCTTCGGCTCGAGCGGCGTCAGCTAGCGGCGACGAACCCGAAGTTGCGCAGGTACTCCTCGGCGACGGCCGCCGGCTCCTGCTTGTCGATGTCCACGCGCGCGTTGAGCTCCTGCATGATCTCCTCGGTCATGTACTTCTGGACGTCGGTGATCACCTTCTGACCCTCGCTGCCGAGCTTCCGCGCAGCGTCGTTGCGCACGGAGAAGGTGATGTTGTACGGCGGAAACAGCGACTTGTCGTCGTCGAGCACGACGTACTTGTCGGTCGACAGCGGCCCGTCGGTGGAGAACACGAAGGCGACGTCGGCATCGCCGCTGTCGAGCACCTGGTAGGGGTTCTCGCCGGGCAGGAAGCGCTCGAAGTCCAGGCGGTAGGTCCGCTGCACGCCGAGCAGGCAGTCGATCCGCTGGCGGCACTCGGGATAGCCGTTGACGACCATGTCCTGATCGTGCTCGGCGAGATCGGAGATCTTCGTCGGGTTGCCGAGCCGCTCTGCCGTGGCCTTCGTGACCGCCATCCGGTAGGTGTTCTCGAACGGCGTCGGTGGGAGCGCCGTGACGTTCTGCTCGGCGTAGGCCGCCTTGGCGTCCTGGTAGGCCTGCTGGGCGTCCTTGGGCACGTCGGCGATCTTCACGTCGAAGAACGACGTCAGCGCGGTACCGGTGTACTCGGGGTAGGCGTCGATCTCGCCCTGGCGCAGCGAGCGGTACGCGATGACCTCCGAGCCGAGCTTCAGGTCGGTGCTGACGTTGTAGCCGGCGGCCTTCAGCGCCTGCGAGTAGATCTCGCCGAGCACGTACTGCTCGGTGAAGTTCTTCGAGCCGACCGTGAGCGACGTGGCGGACGCCCCCTGGATCGGCTCGATCTTGTTGGCGGCCTTCTCGTCGGCCGAGATCTCGCCGCTGTCGGCGGGCTGGGTCGTGGCCGCGCCGGTGCCGCCCTCGTCTTCGTCTTCGCCGCAGGCGGCGAACGACACCGCCAGGACGAGCACGGCCAGCAGGCCGAGCAGGATGCGGAAGCTGCTGCGATTCACGGGATCTGCACTCTCCTTGTGGGTAGGGGCCAGTAGCGAGGCGGGCGACGGCCGCCGCGGGCGATCTTCAGGCCCTTCGGCGTGGTGAGCCGCTGCACGGCGGCGAAGCCGGCGTCCGTCGCGAGCGTGAGCACCGCGACGACGATCGCCGCGCCGAGCTGGCCCGCCGTGCCGTAGACGTTGAACGAGATGATTGGTGTGCCGAGCGTCTCGTAGCCGGCGAGCGGGGCGATGATCGCCGTCGCCAGGACCGCCACGGCGGCGAGCCGGATGCCGCCGAAGATCGTCGGCAGCGCGAGCGGCAGCTCGATGCGGCGCACGAGCTGCGTCTCGCTCATCCCCTGCCCGCGCGCCGCGTCGACGAGCTCGCGATCGACCTGGCGGACGCCGACGTACGTGTTCGTCAGGATCGGCGGGATCGCGAGCAGGATCAGCGCGAAGCAGACGTTCGTGAAGCCGCTGCCCAAGAACGCGACGAAGAACGCGATGATCGCCAGCGACGGGACGGCGCGGCCGATGTTCGCGACGCTGCCGGCGATGAACTGGCCCCTGCCGATGTGCCCGAGCCACAGCGCGAGCGGCATCGCCACGACGATCGCGATGAGGACGGCCACGAACGAGACGAGGAAGTGGTTGCCGGCGAGGTCGCCGATCTCGCCGAGCCCCCCGACCTCGACGGTGCCCGCGCGCGACTCGCGCGCCTCGAAGATGAAGCGAAACGCGTCGCCCACGGTGCTGGCGATGATCATGCGGGCACCGCGCGCTGCCACGGCGTCAGCCGCCGCTGCAGGCCGAGCACGAGCAGGTCGAGCGCCGCGGCGAGCAGCGTCACGAGCGCCCCCGCGACGACGACGTTGGACTTGAACACGATCAGGCTGGACGTGGAGAGCCGGTTGCCGAGCCCGCCGGCGCCGGCGAGGAACGCCAGCGCCGCCAGGCCGACGGTCGTCGCCGCGGCGATCCGCAGGCCGGCGAGGATCTCCGGCAGCGCGAGCGGCATCTCGACGCGAAACAGGATCTGGTTGGCGGTCATCCCGGTCCCGGCGGCGGCGTCGACGATGTCGGCGGGCACGCCCGCCAGACCGTTGACGACGTTGCGGAAGATGATCACCTGGGTGTACGCGGTGAGGGCGATGATCGCGGTGAGGTCGCCGCGGCCGGAGAGCGGCAGCAGCAGCAGGAACATCGCGGGGCTCGGGATCGTGTAGATCGCGCTCGTCACGCCGGTCAGCGGCGTGACGAGCCAGCGCTGCCGGTGGGCGATCAGCCCGAGGCCCAGCGCGATCGCAAAGCCCAGCCCGACGGAGATGACGACGAGCAGGACGTGCTCGAGCAGCGGGTCCCAGTAGAGCTCGAGGTTCTCGACGATCCAGTCCGGGCAGAAGCCGTTGTTGGCGACGCAGCTCGCGTCGCCGGCGCGGTCGCGCACGAAGCCGCCGCCCTGGGCGATGACCGGCGCCGCGCTCACTCGGGGTCTCCGGCGACCTCGGCCTTGCGCTCGGCGCGCAGCCGGCCGTCGCTCGGCGTCTCGGCGAGCTCGGTCGGGCTCGGGACCGCCGCCGGCGCGCTGCCGACGGCGTGCGAGATGACCTGCATCGACAGCACGCCGGCGACGCGCCCGCCCGAGTCGACGACGACGCCGTACATCGTCTCCTTGGCGAGCAGGTCCGAGAGCGCGTCGCGCAGGATGTCGTCGAGCTCGACGACGGGCTCGGCGGGCGAGCGCAGCTCCTTGCGCACGCGCTCGCCGAGCAGCGCCCGCTCGCTGAGCCAGCCGACCGGCCGCCCGCGGTCGTCGACGAGCAGCGCGATGTCGAGGTCGGAGTCGGCGACGCGCTTGCGCACCTCCGCCGTCGCCTCGCCGGTGCGGCACGTCGCGACCGTCCACAGATCGATGTCGCGCACGCGCTGCAGCGCCAGGCGCTTGAGCGCCCGGTCGGCGCCGACGAAGTCCTCGACGAACTGCGTGGCCGGCGCCATGAGCAGCTCCGCCGGGCGCGCGTACTGCTCGAGCTTGCCGCCGACCTGCATCACGGCGATCCGGTCGCCCATCTTGATCGCCTCGTCGATGTCGTGGGTGACGAAGATGATCGTCTTGCGCAGCTCGGCCTGCAGGCGCAGGAACTCGTTCTGCAGCCGCTCGCGGTTGATCGGGTCGATCGCCCCGAACGGCTCGTCCATCAGCATGACCGGCGGGTCGACGGCGAGCGCGCGGGCC
>DASZOA010000323.1:0-8578 GCA_035551055.1 Solirubrobacteraceae bacterium | reverse complement strand
GGCGACTACCGCGTGCGGCGGGCGGGGGCCTCGGCGCTCGAAGGGCGGATCGTGCTCGGCGTCGTGCGCGACCGCGGCCGCACGCGGATCGTGCTGATCGCGATCACCCCGCGCGCCTGACGCAGGCGCTCAACAGCGCTTGGCGACGACGACGCGCAGCTCGCTGCCGCGCCGCACCCGCGCCCCCGCGCCCGGCTCCTGGTCGCAGACGACCGGCTCGCCGCTGCGCAGCGCGTCGAACAGGCCGCCGCCGCGGGTGACGTCGGCGCGCAGGCCGAGCGGCTCGAGGCGCTGCTCGAGCTCGAGCTGCGCGATGCCCAGCAGGTCGGGCACGGTGACGAGCACGTCGCGCGTCACGCGCAGCGCGGTCAGCGCCGGCGCCCGGTGGCGGGCGCTCGCCATGACGTCGACGACGTTGACGCCGGGCTCGAGCGGCACGACGACCTCAAAGCGGCCGTCGACGACGAGCGCCGGCCGGCCGAGGACCGTGACCTCCGAGGCCTGGGGGCTTACGCGACCGCGCACGTCGACCGTCCCGCGGCGCACCTTCGCGCCGTCGGCGGGCGAGGTGACCTGCATCCGGACCGCCGGCAGCGGCGGCGCCGGGGCCGCCTCGCCCGAGCCGCAGGCGCTCAGCGCCGCGGCCGCGGCGAGCGCGGCGAGGACGGTGGCGCGTCGCATCCTGCGCTGAGGCTAGATCCCAGAACGAGCGAAGCGCACGCAGAACCGGGCGCCGCCGAGCGGCGAGCGGTCGACATCGACGCTCGCGCCGTGGGCGCGCACCTGCTGGCTGACGAGCGCGAGCCCGAGGCCCGAGCCCGGCGCGGTCGTGCCGTCGGCGCGCACGAACGGCTCGAAGATCCGCTCGCGATCGACGTCCGCCACCCCGGCGCCGTCGTCGTCGACGACCAGCGCGGGCCCGTCGCTCGACAGCGTGACCGACACGGTCCCGCCGCCGTGGCGCGCGGCGTTCTCGACGAGGTTGTCGACGAGGATCCGCAGACCCGGCTCCCAGCCGCGCAGCACGACGGCCTCCTCCGGCGGCCGCCAGGACCACGAGACGTCCGGGTGACGCGTGCGCGCCGCCGTCAGCGCGGCGCCGACGACGTCGGCCAGCTCGACGTCGACGCGCTCCAGCGGCGCGGCGTCGCCGCGGGCGAGGGCCTGCAGGCCGTCGAGCAGGTCGACGAGACGGCGGTTCTCGTCGAGCGCGTCGGACACCATCTCGGCGCGCTGATCGTCGGACATCTCCGGATGGCGGCGGAGCGCCGACAGCGCCGCCTGCACGCTCGTCAGCGGCGTGCGCAGCTCGTGGCCGGCGTCGGCGGTGAAGCGCCGCGTCGCGGCGAGCGCGCGCTCGCGGTCGGCCGCCGAGCGTCCCAGGCGCGCGAGCATCTCGTTGAAGCTCGCCGCCAGCGAGCGCAGCTCGGCGGGGCCGTCGTCGCCCGGCACGCGGCGGTCGAGGTCCTCGGTTCCCGCGATCCCCGAGGTCGCCGCGCGCAGGCGCCCCAGCGGCCGCAGGAGCAGATCGGCGGCGAACCAGACGCCGAGGGCCGCGACGACCAGCGCCGCGCCGCCGAACGTCAGCAGCCGCCGGTTGAGCTCGGACAGCTTGCGCTCGAGCGGGCGCAGCCGCGTCGTGACCTCGAGCCGCGCGAGCCCGCCCAGCGCGTCCAGCCGGATCGCGTAGGAGCGGTAGCGCTCGCCGCCGGCCTCGAACGTGTGCGGCCCGACGCGCGACGGCGGCCGCCCGGGCGGCGGCTCCTGGCCGGAGGCCAGCAGCTCGCGGTCGTCGAGCAGCAGGCGCAGCGACGTGCCGGTCGCTTCCAGCACGTTGTCCAGGCGCCGGTCGGGGGTGGGCAGCTCGCGCTGAACCGCCGCCAGCGCGGTCTCGCGCGACAGCTCGGCCGTGCGCCTCAGCCGATCGTCGAGCGCGGCGCGCTCGGAGCGGTCGACGTAGTCCGACACGACGATCCCCGCGGCCGCGAGCACGACCGCGAGCACGAGCGTGATGCCGAGGGTGAGGCGACCGCGGAGGCTGCGCACGACACCAGCAGATCAAACCTGAAGGATGAAGCCGATGCCGCGCACGGTCTGCAGCACGCGCGGCTCCCCGCCGGCCTCGAGCTTGCGGCGCAGGTAGCCGACGAAGACGTCGGCGATGTTCGTGCCGGGATCGAAGGTGTAGCCCCAGACCTCCTCGTGCAGCCGCGCGCGGTCGATCACCTCGTTCGGGTGGCGCATGAACAGCTGCAGCAGGTCGAACTCGCGCCGCGTCAGGCCCAGGTCGCGGTCGCCGCGGCGCGCGGTGTGCGAGCGCGCGTCCAGCGCGATGTCGCCGACCGTCAGCACCGCCTCCTGCGCGAACGGCCGCCGGCGCAGCAGCGCCTGCAGGCGGGCGGTCACCTCCTCCAGCGCGAACGGCTTGACGACGTAGTCGTCGGCGCCGGCCTGCAGGCCGCGCACGCGGTCCTCGACCTCGTCGCGCGCCGACAGCACGCAGACCGGCACGTCGTCGCCGGCCTCGCGTAGCCGGCGCAGGACCTCGAGGCCGTCGAGGTCGGGCATCGCGAGGTCGAGCAGGATCACCGCCGGGGCGACGGACTGCACCGCGGCCAGCGCCGCGCGCCCGCCGGACGCGCGCACGACGCGAAAGCCCTCGAGCTCCAGCCCCGCGCCGACCGCGCGGCGGATCGCGGCGTCGTCGTCGACGAGCAGCACGACGGGCCCGCCGGGCCCGTCATCCACGCCTGACGACCTCGCAGTCGCGCGCGACGTGGTCGGCCCGGTCGGCGACGACGCGGTCGCGCCCCGGACCGCACGCGATCTTGTCGCGGCCGCCGTCCCGGGCGCGGATGTAGTCGCGCCCGTCGCCGCCCTGGACGACGTCGCCCGGTCCGTCGCCGGCGTCGATGCGGTCGTTGCCGGCGCCGCCGAGCAGCACGTCGGCCCCGGGGCCGCCGCTCAGCCGGTCGTTGCCGGCGTCGCCGGCGAGCAGGTCGTCGCCGGCCTCGCCGAAGAGCCGGTCGTTGCCCTCGCCGCCGAGCAGCCGGTCGGCACCCGGCCCGCCGCGCAGCCGGTCGTTGCCGCCGCGCCCGTCGAGCTGGTCGTTGCCGCGGCCCCCGCCGAGGCGATCGCCACGATCGGTGCCGACGAGGCGGTCGGCACCCTTCTTGCCGTTCTGCGGCGCCTTGGCGGCCGCGGTCGCGCCGCCGGCGATCAGGCCCAGAGCCAGCACGAGGATCAGCAGTCGACGGAGCATCGCCTGCACACGATGACGCAGGCGGGGCGTGGTGCGCCAGCGCAAGCGGCGCTCTCATCGACTTCTCACCACCCGTGAGGAGTATCTGAGAGCAGCCGCAGGCAGGCCCGCGGGAGGCGCAGAGTACGGCCGGCACCCCGAGCGAGAGGACCACATGCGATGAACGTCACCAGGACGCAGCTTGCAGGCGCGATCGCGGCCGTCGGTCTCGTCGTCCCGGCCGCGGCGCTCGCGGCGACGATCGAAGGCGGGCCGGGCGGCGAGCGCCTGCGCGGCACGCAGTTCGCCGACACGATCGACGGCAACGGCGGCAACGACCGCATCCGCGGCCTGCGGGGAGCCGACGCGCTCGACGGCGGGCCCGGCAACGACCGCATCGGCGGAGGCGCGGGCAACGACAGCTCCTTCGGCGCGAACGGCCGCGACCGGATGGCCGGCGGGCCCGGCGACGACGCCCAGGACGGCGGCGCCGGCAACGACACGATCTTCGCCAACCGCGGCGTCGACGTCTCCGCCGGCGGCGCCGGCAACGACGCCCTGTGGGCGCTCGCGCGCGCCGACGTCACGCCCGGCGCGAACGGCGAGATCGACATTGTCGGCGACGCCCTCGACGGGGGCGACGGCGACGATCTGCTGCGCACGCGCGACGGCGAGGTCGACAGGATCACCTGCGGCCCCGGCCGCGACCGGGCGGTACTCGACGCCGTCGACGTCATCACCGACGCGACGGCCGCCAACCGCACCGGCTCGTGCGAGGTGGTCGTGCGCAGGGCGCCCGAGCGCCGGTCGCCCCGCTCGAGGCAATTGGCGCGTTAGCGCTCGTGCGTTCACTTCGATTGAACACCGTTCGCTTGCACCTAACGCCACGTGGGTGACGACAGGCACGGACAAGCCACCCGAACCACCGAAGTTCCCACAGACCCGGAACTTCGTCCTAGCAGAAGAAAGGGCGCCTCTTCCCCGTGGCGCCCTTTCTTCGTGGTGCGGGCAGGTGTGGCACCTGCCGCGCGGGGTGGCGAGTCAGGCCGCGGCGGCGGCGAACAGCGACAGCGGGGCCGCGACGTTCTTGAACGTGCGCGCGCCGCGGTCGGCGATCGCCACGCCGGCGCGAGCGATCTGCTCGCGCGTCGTGACGCTCAGCAGGATCTCGCCGGCGCCGGCGGCGTCGGCGACCCGCGCCGCGACGTTGACGGTCGAGCCGTACCAGTCGTCGCCGCGCGGCACGGCGCTGCCGGAGTGCACGCCCATCCGCAGCGGCGGGCACCAGCCCTCGTCGGCGAGCTCGCGGCGCAGCCGCAGCGCCAGCGCCACGACGCGCGCCGCATCGTCGCCGTGGATCATGACCGCGTCGCCGAGGTTCTTGATGACCTCGCAGCCGCACTGCTCGGCCAGGTGCGCGGCGGCGGCCTGGAACGCCACCGCGACGTCGGCCGCGGCGTCGTCGCCGACGCGCTCGGTGAACGCCGTGTAGGCGACGAGGTCGGCGAACAGGAAGGTGTGGTCGGCGGAAGCGTTCATGTGCCCCTTCGGCGTGACGAACGCATGAACGTCGTGCATGCGCCCCGCGCGCGGTCGTTCCGATCGGCCGAACGATGCGCCGGTCAGCGCTCGACGATCCAGCGCAGCGGCGCGCCGGGGCCCGGCCGGTACTCGCAGAAGGTGCCGGTGCGAACGGCGACGTCGAGCAAGCGGCCGAGCCGCTCGTCGTGGCGGGCGATCCGCTTCAGCGTGCCACGGATCGCGCGCGTGACGTTGATGCGCGCGCGCTCGGCGTGGGCGCCCGGCTCGCGGTCGCGGCCGTGCAGGCCGGTGGCGCGCGCCAGCTCGCGCGTGACGAACTCGAGCTCGGCCCGCGCCTTCGCGGCCGCCTGCTCGTCGCGCCGCGCCTCGGCGCGTGCCAGCTCGGCCTCGAGGCGCTCGATGCAGGCGCGGTAGCTGTCCTTCGCCTCGGCGTCCAGCGGCGCACCGGCGCCGCCCTGCAGCCCGAAGCGGGCCTCGGTCTCCTGCCCGCCGGAGTGCTCGACGGCCGACCGGGACGTCGACGATCCCTCGATCGCGGCGACGAGCTCGAGGCAGTGCACCTCCTCGCCCGGCCGCTCGAGCAGGAGCGCCAGCAGCCACACGCCGCGGCTGTCGCCGAGATGCAGCGTGCGCCCCTCCCACTCGATCGTCCACACGTCGCCGACGCGGCGCAGCGCGGCATCGGCGCCCGGCGCGGCGGGCGGCGGCACGGCCTCCGCGCCGGCGGCGTCGAGCCGGGCGCGCAGCGCGTCGACCTGCTCGGCCACGCGCAGCAGGCCCATCTGCTCACAGGAGGCGGCCGCGTCGTCGAGCAGCTGCGCGGCGCGGGCGCGGGCCGCGGCGCCGCCGTCGCGCACGAGCACCGCGGCCTCCTCGACGGCGATCCGCGCGAGCGCCGGCCGCGCACCGACGCGCGTGGCGCGCGCTCGCGCGGCCGCGAGCTGCTCGAGCGCCTCTGCGTCACGACCGGCGACCCGCGCCAGGATCCCGAGCCACATCTCGACGGGGCCGAGGAACGCGATCGTCGGCAGCACGATGTTGCGTCCCACGAAGGGCGCAAGCTTGGCGCGCACGGCCAGCGCAGGCTGCCGCAGCTCGAGCGCGGCGACCGTCTCGCAGAGCAGCGCCATGGCGCCGAGCCAGAGGTTGTCGCGCGGCAGCATGGCGAAGTCGTCGGCCACGAGGCGATCGAACTCGAGCTGAGCCTCCTCGCGCCGCCCGGCGTCGGCGAGCGCGGCGGCGAGCCCCGCCCGCCAGCACGGCATCGCCGGCGAGTTGTCGGCGTAGGCGCGCACGAGCTCGCCGATCTCGCGCGGGCCCTTGCGCAGCCAGGTCAGCACGACGCGCTGCGACGCCACGGTGATCGGGATCGTCGAGGCGCTCAGCTCGCCCACCATCGGCTCGACCTCGCCGACCAGCCGGTCGGCGTCGTCATAGCGCCCCTCGAGCGCCGCCCGCCGTGCGCGATGCAGCGGCACGAGGGCGGAGGCGCGGGGGTCGCGCGCGGCGTGCGCGAGCCGCGCGAGCGTCTCGACGGCGATGTCGGCGCCCGCCAGATCGTCGAGCTCCATCAGGACGTCGACGTGACGGCTGCGCGCCGCCAGCGACATCACGGTCTCGCCCGTGCGCTCGGTCAGCGCGAACAGCTCGCGCAGCCAGGCGAGCCCCTGCTCGGTGGTGTCGGGGCCGTTCGTCGCCAGCTGCGCGGAGCACAACGCGATCGTCAGCGTCAGGTCATCGCCGAGCCGGCGCGCCAGCTCGAGCGCCTCGATGGCAAGCTCGCCGCGGCGCTCGACCTTGTCGGACCAGTACAGCGCCACCGCGAGCGACCCGAGCAGCCGCACGCGCATCGGATCATCGGCGTCGCCGACGCGCTCCAGCGCCTCGACGAGCAGCGCGACATGCGTCTCGTCGACGTAGCCCGGGGTCAGCGCGAACGGCGCGAACCCGAGCGCGGCCCGGGCGAAGATGTCGTCGGCGTCGATCTGCCGCGCGGCGTTGATCGCCGCCTCGAACGTCGCGCGCGCAGCCGGCCGGCCCGCCCGCGACTGCGCCGTGCCGAGCCCGAGCAGCAGGCCCGCGCGGCGCCGGATGTCCTGATCGGTGCGCTCCAGCGCCTCCAGCGCGCGACCGAACAGCTCCGCGGCCTGCTCGTAGGCGAGCGTGTCCAGCGCCCGGCGCGCGGCGCGCTCGGCGTAGTCGACGGCCTTGCCCAGATCGCCGCGCAGCCCGGCCGAGAGGAAGTGATGGGCGAGCTCGGGCAGGTGCGCGTCGATCGCGCCGCGGTAGACCTGCTCGAGCGCCTCCCCGACGGCGCGATGGGCGCTCATCCGCCGCGCCGCCGGCATGCCGAGCAGCAGCGTGTCGCGGATCAGCCCATGGCCGAAGCGGTACTCGCCGAGCGTGCCCGCGACGGGCACGACCACGCCGAGCGCCGCCGCCTCGTCGACGGCGGCGAGCACGCGGTCGCGACCCAGCGGCGAGACGCGCTCGAGCGTCGCGAGGTCGAACGTCCTGCCGATGATCGCCGCCAGCTCGAGCGTCTCCATTGCGCTTTCGTCCAGCGGCTCCAGCCGGCGGCGGATCGTCTCGCGCACGCTCTCGGGCAGCGGGAGCTCGCCGGGCGGATCGTCGAGCCGCCCCTCGGCGAGCAGCAGCGCGAGGATCTCGCGCGCGAAGAACGGGTTGCCCTCGGTGGCGGCGTGCACCGCGCTCGCCAGCTCCGGCGCCGCCGGTTGTCCGCTCGTCAGCTCGATGAGCCGCGCGATGTCCTCGCAGCCCAGGCCGCCGAGCACGAGCCGGCGCCCGGCGCGGCTGACGTTGCCGAGCGCCAGGCGCGCGTCGGGGGTGCGGTAGGGCACGCGCTCGTGCATCGTGACGACGAGCAGCACGGGGACGTCGCCCAGCATCCGCGACACGAAGTCCAGCGCGACGAGCGAGCCCTCGTCGACGGCCTGCAGGTCGTCGACGAGGATGACGACGGGGGTGCTCGCGCTGCGCACGCGCAGCAGCGCGACGAGCGCGTCGAAGAGCGCGAAGCGCGCGCGCTCGTCGTCCTCGGGGTCGCGCGCCGGCGGCTGCGCGCCGGGCAGTCGCTCGGCGAGCTCCGGTGCCAGCCGCAGGAGCTGGTCGGCGGCGGATCCCAGCTGCGAGCGCAGGAACTCGCCGTCGAGGTCCTGCGACAGGTTGCGCACGATCTCGATCCAGGGCCAGTACGCGGGCGCGGCGCGGCCCCAGCCGCGCGTCCAGATCACGCGCGCGCCGGCCGCCGCGGCGTGCTCGGCGAGCGCCGCCGCCAGCCGCGTCTTGCCGATCCCGGGGTCACCGAGCACGAGCTGGACGGCGCCATGTCCGCGGCGCGCGTGCTCGAACGCGTCGCGCAGCTCGCGCAGCTCCCGTCCGCGTCCCACGAGCGGGTCTTCATCACTCACGGTCGGAACCGCAGGCAGATGCTGTTGTTGAGCCAGAGCGTCTCCCCGTGGGATGGCGACGGTAGCAGTTAAGACTCAACTCAGCGGCGTCGCGGCGCTAGCGACAGATCTCCCACGACACCGGTGTGCCCAGATCCGGTTCATAGATGCACAGCGAGCCGGTGCGAACCGTGGCACGCAGCAGGTGACCGAGCTCGGGCTCATGCTCGGAGATGCGCCGCACCGCGGCCTTGATCGCCCGCGTGACGTTGATCCGCGCGCGCTCTGCCGCCGCGCTCGAGGTCCTCTCGCCCTCTTCGACCTCGCACGCGACCAGCTCGAGCTGCTCGCGGATCCGCGCGATCCGCTCGGGGTCGTTGAACGC
>DASZOA010000322.1:0-7045 GCA_035551055.1 Solirubrobacteraceae bacterium | reverse complement strand
CAGCACCTCGGTGAAGCGATGCGGGCGATCGCCATTGGCCGGGGTGCACTTGTAGTACTGGCGACGATGCCCGGGCGCGCCGTACTGACCATCGAAGCGAACGCGCGACCCGGCGTGCTCCGGCCTCGGGCACCCCGCCCTGGCCTTGCTCCAGCTCTTGCCGCGCGACGACATCTCGCCACGACCGTAGACCGCGCAGCCGACGGAACTAACGCATCTCGGAGAGCATTCTCCGATCAGAACGCTCTCGCAGATGCGTGAGGGAGGCACGGCCTTCGGCCTCAAGGCGTGCGACTGCGCCCGTGGCGACGCGTCAGACCGGGTTGAGGTCGGCCCCGTGGTCGATGATCACAGGGGCGCGGGTCTGGAAGAACGTAGCGTGCTGCGCCAGGTTCGGCGTGTCCTCCCGCGCGATGAAGAGCTGGAAGCCGCGGTGGGCGATGAAATGGTCGCGTAAATTGAACGAGCGGAACGACACCCCCTTCGGATCCGCCAATCCCGGCTCGATGAAGAAGGTTGAGTCCCTCGCGAAGGGCTGATCGCCGCTGCCGACTGGCTCCTCCAGCCGAATCCGAAAGTCGCGGTGCCGCAGGAACCGCTTCGGGAAGTTCCGCGACCGCAGCGAGACCAGACTCTGCTGGCCGCGCCGCACCAGCGAAAAGGCGAAGTCGTCCACGATCTCGTCCTTCCTCGTCAGTTCGCCCAGGAACGCGCGGTGCCGGACGAAATGCCCGCGGGGGTTGAACGCCTCGAATTGGAAGAAATCGACCATGCGACCTGACATCGTAGAACGACAGTCGAATGACAGTGGGCCCAGGCGCCGCCCGCCGCGTGAGGCCGATCCCGCGCTTGCGCGCAGACAGCACGCGGTGCTGAAGCCGCGCGAGCACCGGATGATCAACACTTCGCCACAGGCGTGACACAGATCCCTCAACGACAGAAAAGAAACGAGGCCTCGAAATGGCGCTCAAGTGTCCGCGGTTTGCAGGCGACCCCGTGCTCGAGCGGTGCCTCGTCGGCCAGCACCGGATGCACGCACCTGAGGACGGGCTTGCCGTCAAGCGCGTGCAAGCTGCCCTCATCGCACTTGGCCGCTCGGTGGGCGCGGCCGGTGCCGACGGTATCTTCGGACCCAACACAGGAGCGGCGGTCTCGCAGTACAAGATCGCAAAGGGGCTCTCTCCGTCCGACCCGGTCGTGGGGGCCGGAACGATGGCGGCGCTCGACGCTGACCTGTTCTTCGATCCGCCGACGCTCGATCCGGCGTTTGGCGAGTTCAGCCCCGCCGTCGTGGCGCGGACGCTGGAGCCATTCGTCGCGCTTGAGCTCGCGGCGTTGATCAGCGCGCCGCTGAACACCTGGCGCCACATGCTAGGGCGCTTCGCCCGCAACGCCCTGAACTCCGGGCTGCTGCTGGGCATCGTCGCCCGCAGCCGCGTCAACGACCTCCACCCGCTGTATCTCGCCGTCGCCGATCCGACGCAGGACGCTGGACGCACCGCCCCGCAGCATTTCGACGATCAGCTGGCGCTGCCTCCGAATAACAGGGCGCCGCTCGGCCAGATGATTCCCTACCTGGCGACGACCGGGAACATGCAGGGATTCATCGTGCTGCGCGACGACGTCGTGCTCGGCCGCGCGTTCACGGTGCGCCGGAGCACCGGACAGCGCTCCGCCGAAACGGTCCGCAGCGTCGTCGCGCATGAGCTGACGCATCTGCGCAACATCGACAACAGCCGACAGCTTCAGGCCACGCCCGACACCGACGCCACGGTTTACGCGAGCACTGCCCTGGCGCAGCAGTTCTCAAGCGCCGGTCGCACCGTCGACGTGCTGACCACGTTCGTCGAGGAGATCTGTGCGCGCCACGTCGAGTGGAACATCGTCAAAGAAGCCGAGGGCAACGCGCTGGCGATCACCACGCTGACCGGCGAGCAGCTCGTGCAGGCCGCGATCTTCTATTTCATCGAGGAAGCGTTTCTGTTCTTCGACAACGGCTACATGGCGGCCATCAACGCCCAAGGCGACCAGCTGCGCTTTCGCCAGCTTGAGTTGTGGCTGCGCATCTGCGCGAACAGATCGTTCAGCGACGACGCCTCGGAGGAGGCACGCACCCGGGCGCTGTTCAGGGCTGCGGCGGACTCGTGCGCCGCTCAGCTGGTCAACCCCGCCTCCGAGTTTCCCGAGGCGCTCGGGCTGTCGCCCCTGCCGCAAGACTTTCGCTGACGCCCTAAAGGCCACTGCTTGGTGCTGGCCGAGCTGCGCTCCACGCCGCTACGGCCAGCCGTGCGCCGCCACGACGTCGGTGAACGTCGCGCATGGCGACCTCGCCGCCGCGCCGGCGACACGACGGGTCGCGCACCCCGGCGTGGGAGACCTGCTTGCGCGAGGCAAGCGCGGCGGGGTAGGGTCGCTTCGACCGTGACCGCGGCAGGACCCCGCTGAGGCGCGATAAATGGCCGACGATCCCGGCCGCGTGCTGTTGGGGATTCTGCGCGCCCAGGCGGTTGCGCTGCTAGACGGGGCGCGGCGCGCGCTGGCCGACGCCGGCGCGCTGACGCAGCTTTCGCCCGCCGGCCCGGCGTTCGCCGGGACGGCGCTCGACGGCCACGTCCTCACCGCGCCGGCCGCGGACGCCGGCGGCCCGCTCGTCCGGCAGCTGCTGGAGGGCCTGCGCGCGCTGTCCACCGGCGACCGCGCGGGCCTGTTCGGGTGGGCGGCGGAGGCGGTGCCGGGCGGAGGCGGCGCGCGGACGCCGGACGGCATCGCGTGGGCGGCGCGGGCCGGCGACGTCGCCGCGGCGATCGCCGCGACCGCGCCGCGCGGGCGGCCGCAACTTGAGCTCGTCGCGTCGGGCTCGGGCGAGGGGCCGCCGCTGGCGCTGGGCACCGGGGGCTGGACGCTCACGCTCGCCGTGCGCGCGGCGGGCGCGCTGCGCGTCGTCTTGCCGCCCGACGGCGACCCGGTCGTCGCGGCCGCCACTCCCGGCGACGCGATCCGCGTCGTCCTCATCCGCCCGCCGCCGGCGACGACGGGCGACGACCCCGGCGTGAGCCTCGGCGCGGTCGCGCTAAACGGCGAGCTGGTCGTCGATCCCGGCCCGCAGGCGCGGGCGAGCGGCGGCATGCAGATCCGGCAGGGCGCGGTCCGCCTCGCCCCGGGCGCGGTCGCACAGCTCGTCCCGGCGCTCTGACCGATTCCGCTTGACGCCGACCTCACCGCGGGCGGCGGCCTGGGGCTGCGGCTGGCCGGCAGCCCCGCGCTCCAGGTCCGCCTGCCGAGCGGCACGTCGCTGCCCGGCCTGTCGGCGGGGCCGCTGGACCTCGGGCTCGACGTCGCCGGCGACGGCGTGGCCGTTCGCGTCGCGACCGCGGTCGCGCTGTCGCTCCCCGACGCGCCGCTGCGCCTCGAGTTGCGCGGCGTCGGCGTGCGCATGCCGTTCGGCCTCGGCGTGCCGCCCGCCGGCGCGCCGGCCGTCCCGGGCGCGCCCGGGCTGCCCGACGTCGCCGGACAGACCGGGGCGCTCGGGCTGCACCTGCCGGTCGACGGCATCGACCCCACCGGCGCGGGCGTGGCGTTCGACTCGCCGGTCGTGGCGGCGAGCGGACGGATCGAGCGGCGGCCCTCCGGCGACTACGCGGGGATCCTCGCCGCGCGCGTCCCACCGGTGTCGGCGACGGCGTTCGGCGTCCTCGGCCTCGCCCGGCCGGCGTCCTTCGCGGTCGTCCTGTCGGCCACGTTCCCGCCGCCCGGCGTCCAGGTCGGCCTCGGCTTCTCGCTCACCGGCGTCGGCGGCGTGGTCGCGGTGAACCGCCGCGTCGACCGCGCCGCGCTTCTGCAGGCGGTCGCGGACGGGACCGCCGCGCGGCTGCTCTTCCCGCGCGACCTCGGCGCCGGGGCGGGCCAGGTGCTCGCTTCGCTCGAGGCGATCTTCCCGCGCGCGCCCGGCCGCGTGATCGCCGGGCCGATGTTCCAGCTCTCGTGGGGCGGCCGGCTCGTCACCGCGTCCTTCGCCGTGCTGCTCGAGCTGCCCGAGCCCGTCCGGTTGTCGCTGCTCGGCACGCTCCTCGTGACGGTGCCCGACCCCGAGCTGCCGCTCGTCCGCATCGAGGCGACGTTCGCGGGGACCTTCGACCCGCAGGTCCCGAGCTTCGAGCTCTTCGCGTCCGTGCGCGGCTCGATCGTCGGCGTGACGCTCACCGGCGACCTCTACGCACTCGTCCGCGGCGGCGCGACCCCCACGCTTGTCCTGTCCGCCGGCGGCTTCCACCCCCGCTACCCGGTGCCCGCCGGGGTCCCGCCGATCCGGCGGCTTGGCATGGTCCTCGCGCCGACACCGCTGATCGAGCTGCGCTGCCAGGCGTACGTCGCCGTCACGTCGAACACGATCCAGTTCGGCGCGCGCCTCGAGCTGTCGGCGACGGTCGCCGGCTGCGGACTGAGCGGGCACCTCGCGTTCGATGTGCTCGTCCAACGCGACCCGACGCACTTCGTCGCCGACGCGTCGGCCGCCATCGCGGTGCGGGTCTTCGGCGAGAAGCTCGCCGGGGTGAGCCTCGACTTCACGCTTGAGGGGCCGGCGCCGTGGCGGGCTCGCGGGCGCGGCTCGGTCGAGCTGTTCCTGCTCAGCGCCTCGTTTGACTTCGACGAGACGTGGGGGGACCCGCCGCCGCAGCGCACGCTCCCGCCGCCGAACGTCGGCGGGCGGCTGCTGGACGCGCTGCGCGACCGCGGGTCGTGGGTCGCGCGGGCGCCGGATCTCACCGGCGCGCCGTTCGTGCTCGCGGACGGCGCGGCGCGGCGGCTCGCGGCCGGCGAGCTGCTGCACCCGCAGGGGGCCCTCGGCGTCCGCCAGCGCGCCGTGCCGCTGCGCCTGCGGATCGACCGTTTCGACGGCGTGCCGGTCGCGCCGCAGACGTGGGATGTCGCGGACCCGCCCGGCGGCGCGCTCGGCGACGCGGGCGAGCTGCGCGAGGAGTTCGCCGCCGGCCAGTTTCAGGCGCTCGACGACGACCGCGCGCTGAGCCGGCCCTCGTTCGAGGCCTACCGCGCGGGCGTGCGCTTCACGGCCGGCGGCGTCGAGACCGCACCCGACGCGCGCGCCGCGAGCCTCGCGTTCGAAACGACGGTCATCACCGGCGACGAGCCCGCCGTGCGCCACCGCGACCTCGACGTCGGTGACCTGCTCGACGCGGCGCTCGCGGTCGCCGCCGCGCCCGGCATCGACCAGCCGGTGTGGTGGCGGCCGGCGACCGACCCGGTGACGGTCGCCGCGCCGCCGGTCGTCCTCGTCGACGGGCTGTCGCTTGCGGCGGCGCAGGACGCGCCGCCGTTTCCGACGGCGGCCGAGGCCGAGCAGGCGGCCGCGGCGCTGCGCGCCGGCGACCCGCGCCGCCGCGTCGCCGTCGCCGACGCGTGGGAGGCGCAGGGCTGATGGCCGACCTGCGTTTCGCGTCCTACGCGCAGGCCGCGATCGGCCGGGCGCTCGACCGCGCCGACGACGGCCGCGGAGGGCCGCTGGCGCCCGCCGCGTTCCGTCCCGAACTCTCCGTCGCCCATCCCGACGGCATCGCCAGGCCGCTCGACGCGCCGCCGGCGTTCGGCGTGCCCGGGCCGGGCGCGGTGACCGGGATCGACGCGCGGTGCATCGTCCGCGCCGACCCGCCGCCGGACACCGGCGAGGCGGAGCCCAACTACCTCGCGAGCGTCGAGCTGCACCCGATCGAGCTGCCGTGGCTCTTCACCCCGGCGCGCCCGAGCGACCCGCCGCGACGCCTGCGGCCCTGGGTCGTGCTCGTCGTGGTCGAGGCGGACGGCTCAACGCTCCAGCCCGGCCGGCCGCTGCCGCGGATCGACGTCGCCGTGCGCGAGCTGCCCGATTTGCGCGAGTCGTGGGCGTGGGCGCACGTCCAGGCGCCGGCGCCCGGCGCCGCGCCGCCACCCGGGCTGCCCGCGTTCGACGGGCAGGCGGTCGCCCGGCTCGTCTGCCCGCGGCGGCTCGACCCGCGCACGCGGTACCGCGCCTGCCTCGTGCCGGCGTTCCGCGGCGGGCGCGAGGCGGGCCTGACCGGCGACGAGGCCGACCCGCGGACGGAGCTTGAGGCGGCCTGGGGGGTGGACGGCGAGCGCGTGACGCTGCCCGTCTACCACGCGTGGGAGTTCGGGACAGGCGAGGAGGGCGACTTCGAGCAGCTCGTCCGCCGCCTCGGCCCCGCGCCGGAGGACCGCATCGCCGGGGTCGGGACGCGGCTTGTCGATGTCGCCGAGCCGTGGCCGGGCATCCGGCTTGAGGGCGCGCCGCCCGCGCCGGGGACGGCGACCGTGCCGGTGCCCGGAGCGCTGCGCGTCGTCGGCGACGTGCCGCATGGCACGGCGAGCGCCGCGGCGACGGGCGACCTCGCCGAGCGGCTGGCCGCGCAGGCGAGCGCCGACGGCGTCTCGCCGCCGCTGTACGGCGGACGCCACGTCCTGCGTCAGCGTGTCATGGCGCCGCCCGGGGACTGGCTCGGCGAGCTGAACCTGACCGCCGCCGCACGGATCGCCGCGGGTCTCGGCGCCGCGTACGTGCGCGCCCACCAGGAGCAGCTCATGGCGCGGGCGTGGGAGCAGGCGGGCGCGATCCGCGAGGAGAACCGCCGCCGTGCGCTCGCCGAACTGACCGGGAGCGTCGGCGACGCCGTCCACGCCAAGCACATCACCGCGCTCACCGCCGGCGAGACGGTCCTGCTCGCGGCGCCCGCGTCGGAGCGCACGCCGACCGCGGCGTCGCTGACGCTCGGCGGCGAGGTCGCGGTCAGCACGCTCCCCGACGCCGCGGCGTGGCCGGCGTTCGCGCGGTTCATGCACCGCCGGTCGGTGCTGCGGGGGACGCGCTCGCGGGCGTCGGACGTCGTCGAGCGCGCGGCGGCCGGCGAGGCCTCGACCCCGGCGGCGCAGCCGCTGCTCGTCCGACTGGGAGCCGCGGCCGGCGCCGGTCCGGCGCCACCGATGCCGCCCCCGCCCGCGGGCGGCGAGCCCGCGGCGGCGCCGGCGCTCGCCGCGGCGA
>DASZOA010000321.1:0-1957 GCA_035551055.1 Solirubrobacteraceae bacterium | reverse complement strand
GTCCATGACCTTCGCCATGACGTCGACGACCGGCTGGGCGAGGCCCTCCGGAGCGTCCTTGGCGCGGAAGACCTTCGTCACGCCGTAGCTGCCCAGCGACGCGGCGAGCCCGTCGGAGACGTCGCCGACCACGACGGCATGCGCCTCGCAGCCCAGCTCTGAGGCCAGCCGGGCGGCCTCCGAGACGCCGCCGAGCGAGTTCTTGTTGAAGGCGCCCTCGTAGTGCAGCGCATAGGCGAGGATCCCGCTCATGCCAGAAGCTTCCTCTCGTCCAGCCAGGCGATGATCTTCTCGACGGTCTCGCTCGTGTCCTGGTCCTCGATGATCTCGCCGGCGGCCTTCTGCGGCGGCGCCTTGAAGTCGCCGCAGACGACCTTCGAGCCGGTCTCGCCGACGCGCTCGGGCTCGATGCCGGCATCGCCGACGCCGAGCGACTCCAGCGGCTTCTTCTTGGCTCCCATGATCGCCTTCAGCGAGGGGTAGCGCGGCTCGTTGATCGCGTCGCCGACGGAGATGACCGCGGGCAGCTCGATCTCGACGGTGTCGTAGCCGTACTCGGCCTGGCGCTCGCAGCGCAGCTTGCCGGCCGTCACGTCGAGCTGGATGACCTGCGTCAGCGACGGCATCCGCAGGTAGTCGGCGACGACCGCGCCGATCGTGTAGCACTCGCCGTCGTCGGACTGCTGGCCGAGCAGCACGAGGTCCGGGCTCTCGCGCTCGAGCACCGTGGCGAGCGCGTAGCCGGTCGCGACGACGTCGGAGCCCGCGAGCGCGTCGTCGCACAGGTGCACGGAGCGATCGGCGCCGAGCGAGACCGCCTTGTGCAGCGCGCGCACCGCCGTCTGCGGGCCCATCGTCACGGCGACGATCTCGTCGACCTCGACCTCACCGCCCTCGCGGACCTGCATGGCCGCCTCGATCGCGTGCGTGTCGTACGGGTTGAGGTTGCGCTCGCCGCTGCGGTCCATGCGTCCCGTCGCCGGGTTGATCCGCTTCTCGACCGCGGCGTCGGGGACCTCCTTCACCAGCACGCAGATCTTCAACTACGCCTCCTTCCGAACGGGACGTCGGTCAGGGTAGCCGATTGACTGACCAGTCAATCGCGTCGTGTCGCGAGAGCGACCGCCGCGACCGGTTGGGGAGGAGACACTAGGCCGCGACGGCGCCGCGAATGAAGTCGACGATCGCCTCGGTGCTCGCCCCGGGCGTGAACACCTCCGCCACCCCGAGGCGCTTGAGCTCGGGGATGTCGTCGCTGGGGATCGTGCCGCCGACGGTGACCACGACGTCGTCGACGCCCTGCTCGTGCAGCAGCTCGACGATCCGCGGGACGAGCGTCATGTGGGCGCCCGAGAGGATCGACAGGCCGACCGCGTCGGCGTCCTCCTGGATGACCGTCTCGACGATCTGCTCCGGCGTCTGGTGCAGGCCGGTGTAGATGACCTCCATGCCCGCGTCACGCAGGGCGCGCGCGATGATCTTCGCCCCGCGGTCGTGCCCGTCGAGGCCGGGCTTGGCCACGACCACGCGGATCTTCTTGGCGGGGGACGCAGGTTCGCTCATCGGTGCGCGGGCGCGCCGATCATATTCGCCCGCGCGGTTACGCGGTCTGCGAGGAACGCTGCGCGCTCCAGCGCGGCCGCGCCGACATGACCGGCTTGCGCTCGGCGCAGGCACTGGCCGCGGCCGTTCTCGCCGTGCGCGCAGAAGTGCCGGATGCGCTCGCAGTTGCGCGTCTTGAACGCGCCGGTCGTGCGGATGCGGGCGGTGTCGCGCCCGGCACCGCAGTCGATCGTGCCCTGCCGTAGTAGGCCCAGACGTAGTCGGTGCCCGATCCGCCCGTGACGATCGTGCGCCCTGGCGCGGAGGATGGCGCGCAGCGTAACCGCGCGTGCCGGGCCCGGTGGACCTCTCGGCCGTTCTCCCACCTCGTGCCGGCCGGCCGAAGCTCGTCCTC
>DASZOA010000320.1:0-2073 GCA_035551055.1 Solirubrobacteraceae bacterium | reverse complement strand
CGCCCTGTGGACCCCCGCCGCCTACGACGCGTACACGGCGGCGGCGCTCGAGGGCTTCCACCCGCTGTCGAAGGACGCCCAGAAGCTGCGCCGCTTCTTCGCGGCCAACTCGCTGGACACCGAGCTCGACGCGGCGGGACGTGTGATGCTGCCCGGCTTCCTGCTCGAGCACGCCGGCCTGCGCAAGGAGGTCGTCGTGACGGGGTCCGGCGACGCGCTGGAGATTTGGGACCGCAAGACGTGGGCGGAATACAACGAAGCGCTCGGCGCCGATGTCGATGAGATCACCGCATCCCTTGGCAACACTGCTTGACATGACACTGCCGCACGTGCCGGTGCTCGCCGGCGAGGCGATCGAGCTGCTCGACCCGCAGCCCGGCGAGACCGCCGTCGACTGCACCTTCGGCGCGGGCGGGCACGCGCGCCTGCTCGCCGAGCGGATCGGCGCGACCGGGACGCTGCTGGCGATCGACCGCGACCCGGTCGCCGCCGAGCGCTTCGCCGAGCTCGAGCCCGAGCTGGCGCCCCGCGCGCGCTTCATCCGCGCCGCCTTCGCCGACGGCCTCGCGCAGCTGCGCGACGAGGGGGTGCGGGCGGACCTGGTCCTCATGGACCTCGGGATGTCCTCGATGCAGCTCGACACCTGGCGCCGCGGCTTCTCGTACGCCTACGACGCGCCGCTGGACATGCGGATGGACCCAGACTTGGAGCGCTCGGCGCACACGCTCGTCAACGGGGCCGAGCCGCGGCACCTCGAGGCGATCTTCCGCGAGCTCGGCGAGGAGCGCTACGCGCGCCAGATCGCCCGCGCGATCGCCCGCGAGCGCGAGCGCGCGCCGATTGCGTCGACGACCGCGCTCGTGGACGTCATCGCGCGCGCGGTGCCCGCTCCGGCGCGCTTCGCCGCCGGGCACCCCGCCAAGCGCGTCTTCCAGGCGCTGCGGATCGCCGTCAACGACGAGCTGGGCCAGCTCGACGCCGCGCTGCCGCTCGCCTGGGACCTGCTGCGCAGCGGCGGGCGCCTTGCCGCGATCTCGTTCCACTCGCTCGAGGACCGGCGCGTCAAGCGCTTCCTCGCCGAGCGGGCCAGGGGTTGTATCTGCCCGCCCGACCTGCCCGTCTGCGCCTGCGGGCGCCGGCCAGAGGCAGAGCTCGTCAGCCGCCGCGCGATCGCGCCGACCGCCGGCGAGGTCGCGGCCAACCCCCGCGCCCGGTCCGCCCGTCTGCGCGTTGCATCGAAGCTCGGAGAGGATCGAGGATGACGGCGGGGCAGCGCTCGACGGTCGTTCCCGTCGCGTTGGAAGGCGGGCCGTCGCGGTGAGCCGGTCGGCGGCTGCCCGTGCCGGGCGCAAGCGGGCCGCTGACGCATCGCGCCCCCACTCGCCCGGCCCGCCGCGCCGGGTCTCGGGGCCGCTGCGCCCGCAGCCCGCGCGCGTGGACCGCGGCGGGAGCGCGATCTCCGAGCCCGCCTTCGCGCCGAAGCCGCTGCCGCGCCTGCCGCCGCCGTCGCGCGCGCCGGTGCGCGTGGCGTCGGCCGGTGCCGCGATCGCGCTGCGCCTGGCCGAGACGGCGATGCTGCTGTCGGCCAGCCGCACGATGGATCGCCTCGTGCGCAGCCGCGCGTGGGCGGTCATCGTGGCGTTCGCGCTGATCGGGATCGTCGCGATGCAGGTCTCACTGCTCAAGCTCAACGCGGGGATCGGACGCGCGGTCGAGACCGTCGGGACGCTCGAGCGACGCAATGCGGCGCTGCGCGGCGAGATCTCACGGCTGAGCTCGGGAGACCGCATCCAGGCGCTCGCCGGGATACGCGGCTTCCGGATGCCCGAGCCCGCCGACGTGACATACCTGCGCGCGGGCAGCCGTCACGCCGACGGCGCGCGCGCAGCGCGGCGGATGCAGTCACCCGACCCGCAGATCGCCGGCCCGGCCGGCTCCGCCGTCACGAATAAGACGATCACGCCAGCGCCGAACGGCGCGGGCGGTGCGGTCGCTGCAGCTGCGGCGGGGGCGGCCACGGCCGCTCCGGCGGGCGACGCCGCCGGCCTGCCGCCCGCGGACGCGGCCGGGGCC
>DASZOA010000319.1:0-1847 GCA_035551055.1 Solirubrobacteraceae bacterium | reverse complement strand
CGTCCGGCCCGCTGCGCACGCGCAGCGCGAGCGCCAGCTCGAAGCGCGCGTCCGGATCGTCGAGCGCGCCGCCGAACGCCTCGCGCAGCTGCCCGAGACGGTAGCGGACCGTCTGCGGGTGGACGCCGAGCGCATGCGCGGTCTCGTCGACGCGCCCCTGGCAGTCCAGCCACGCGCCCAGGGTCGCGGTGAGGCGCTCGCGCGGCGCCGGGCGCAGGTCGTCCAGCGGCGCCAGGCGGGCCTCGGCGAGCTCGCCGGCAAGGGCGGTGTCGGCGTGCACGACGAGCTCGGCGGCGTGCTCCGAGGCGACGACGAGATCGTCGCGCGGCAGCAGGCCGGCCGCCTGCAGGTCCAGCGCGCGGCGCGCGCGCTCGGCGCTGCGCGGGGAGCCGGCCAGCGCGACCGCCGGCCCGAGCGCCGCGGGCAGGCCTGCGACGGCGGCCGCGAGCTGCTCGCGCCGCCCCGCGCCGTCGGGGTCGGGCACGAACGCGAGCACGCGCGGGGCGCGGACGTCGTTCGCGCCGCCGTCCGGGCGCTCCAGCGGCGCCGCGACCGCGCCCGGGCCGAGGCGGCTCGCCAGCCGCTCGGAGTCGATCCCCTCGGCGACGAGCGCGGCCAGTGTGGCGGGCGGCTGCCAGGCGGCGCGCACCGCCGCCGCGCGCACGTCCTCGGCCGGGGCCGGCGGGTCGGCGGCGAGCAGGAAGACCAGGCGCGCGCGGCGGCGCTGGCGCTCGCCGGCCGCCGCCGACTGCTCGGCGGCATAGCCCTCGATCGACTCGCCCGAGATCTCGTCGATGTAGGCGAAGATCGCCTCGCCGAGGCGGTACAGCGTCGGCGGCTCGAGCCCGGCGCGCACGCCCGCCTCGACGAAGCGCCGCCAGGCGATCTGCGCGCCGACGCGGTAGGCGGCGAGCAGCGCGTTGAGCGTGCGGCCCTCGCGCATCTCCAGCCGGCCGAGCTCGAAGTAGATGCGCCGGTCGCGCTCGCTGACGGCGGCCGGCGCCTCGATCGAGTCGACGAAGCGGCGCAGGGCGCGCTCGGTGCCGTACTGCAGGGTAACGCCGAGCCGCCCCTCGAGCGGTCGCGAGTAGTCGGGCACCTCGCGTCCGATCGCGCGGATCGTCTCCGCGGCGAGATCGGGCAGAACCGGGCGCAACACGGCTGCGACCTGGGGCGGGATGCCTTCCATTTGTGCAAAACCTACAGATTCGAACGCTGGCGGCCGCAGACATCCGACAAGAAACACATGGCCTCAGCGCATAGCCTCAAACGATGTCAAAGATCCAGCGCTACGCCAACCTCGGCGCCGTCGTCGTGCCGTTCATCGCGTTCCTGGTCGCCGTCGTCCTGCTGTGGAACAAGGCGGTCGGGATCGTCGACCTCGCGATCCTCGTGGTCATGTACTGCATCACGGGCCTCGGCATCACCGTCGGCTATCACCGCCTGCTCACGCACCGCGCGTTTCAGACGAGCAAGCCGGTCGAGTACGCCTTCGCCATCGCCGGCTCGATGGCCGTCGAGGGACCGCCGATCGCCTGGGTCGCCGACCACCGCCTGCACCACGCCCACACCGACGTGGAGGGCGATCCGCACAGCCCGCACCTCGGCGACGGCTCGGGCCTGAAGGGCCTTTGGCACGCGCACACGGGCTGGCTGCTCAAGACGCAGGGCGACGCGGAGTTTCGCAAGTACGCACGCGACCTGGTCGAGGACAAGGGGATGCGCTGGATCAGCCGCAACTTCCTGTGGTTCGTCGGCCTGAGCCTGCTGATCCCGTTCGTGGCCGGCTTCGTCCTGCACGGCTTCTCGCTGACCGCGGCGCTGTGGACGCTGCTGTGGGCCGGCTT
>DASZOA010000318.1:0-3230 GCA_035551055.1 Solirubrobacteraceae bacterium | reverse complement strand
GTCCGCGCGCCCCCGTAGTAGTCGTAGCCCCAGACGGCGCTCAGCAGCGACTCGCGCGAGAAGACCCGGTTGGGGTGGGTGACGAGGAAGCGCAGCAGCTCGTACTCCATGTAGGCGAAGGAGACCGGCTGGCCGTCGATCGTCACCTGGTAGGTGGCGACGTTGATCTCCAGTGAGCCGACCCGGACGACGTCGCCGTCCTCGACGCCATTGATGCGGCGGCGGGCGCGCGCGACACGGGCGCCCATCTCGGCCGGGCAATACGGCAGGACGAGCAGCTCGTCGACGGCGTCGAGCGTGCGCGGCGCGGGGAGATGGCCCGCCTCGAGGGCCGCCACGAGTGGCACCTCCCCGAGCTCGTCGTGCTCGCGCAGGCGCTGGGCGAGGTCGCACGGCGCCTCCTCGTCGGGGCCCGCCGCGACCACCACGAGCGCGGGCCGGCGCACGCCCTCGTCGGGCATCAGCGAGCCGCCCGCCACGACCCGCCGCGGGCGGAACCCCAGCTCGGCGAGGTTGCGCGACAGCGACGAGGCGAGCCGGCCGTCCTCGGTGTAGATCCATGCGTCGCGCACGTCAGAGGATGCGCAGCAGGCTGCGGCGCTCGAGCTCGGTGACCGTCTTGCGGTACGTCTCCCACTCCGCTCGCTTGTTGCGCACGATCCACTCGCAGAGCACGTCTCCGAGCGTGTCGCGGGCCAGCTGGGACTCGTCGAAGAGGTCGATCGCCTCGCGCAGGTCCTGCGGCAGCGGGGCGAAGCCGTCACCGCGATCGCTCGCATGCTCGGCGGGGAGCTGATAGCCGCGCTCGACGCCCTGCAGGCCGGCGGCGAGCAGGAGCGCGAACGCCAGGTAGGGGTTGCAGCCCGGGTCGGGCGAGCGCAGCTCGACGCGCGCGGCGGATGCGCGATCCGGGCGGTTGGACGGCACACGCACGAGCGAGTCGGTCCCCTGGCGAGCCCAGTCGACGCGCTGCGGCGCCTCGAATCCGAGCGCGAGCCGCTTGTAGGAGTTCACCCACTGGTTGGTGACCGCGGTCAGCTCCGCGGCGTGAGCGAGGACACCGGCCAGGAACGACTGCCCCAGCTGCGACAGCGGCTCGAGCGGATCGTGCGAGTGGAACGCGTTGTCGTCGCCCTCGAAGAGCGAGAGGTGCAGATGCATGCCGCTCCCGGCGAGCCGCTCGCTCGGCTTGGGCATGAACGTCGCGTACACGCCGAGCTCGCGCGCGACCTCCTTGACGCAGACGCGAAACGTCGTCACGGCGTCGGCCATCGACAGCGCGTCGGTGTGGTGCAGGTCGATCTCGTGCTGGGACGCCGACACCTCGTGGTGCGAGGCCTTCACCGGGATCCCCATCTGCTCGACGTACTCGATCGCCCGCCGGCGGAAGTCGCTCGTCCCGTCGTAGGTCGTCTGGTCGAAGTAGGCGCCGTCGTCGAGCGTCTTGGGCTCACCCGCGTCGGCGAGGTCCTCGAACAGGTAGAACTCGATCTCCGGCCCGACCTGGAACGAGTAGCCGAGGCCGGCGGCCTGGTCGAGCACGCGCCGCAGGGCGTGGCGCGAGTCGCCGGGCGAGGGCGTGCCGTCGGGCAGCCGCACGTCGCAGAGCATCCGCCCCACCAGCGAGCCGGGCCGCCACGGCAGCAGCTGAAAGGTCTCAGGATCGGGATGCGCGATCGCATCGCGCTCGCGCAGGCGCGCGCCCGCCTCCAGCGACGAGCCGTCGATGCCCACGCCCTCGGCGAGCGCCTGCTCGAGCTCGGAGACCGGAAGTGCGAGGCTCTTGAGCACGCCGAGCACGTCGACGAACCACAGGCGCACGAAGCGCACGCCGCGCTCCTCGACCGTGCGCAGCACGTAGTCGCCGCGATCGGCATGGGTGATGTCCTCCAGCATCCTGGGCGGGAGCCTGACGACCGCCGGCGTCCACCTCCATGGTCCGCTGGCCCAACCCCGAGGGGCAATCTTGTACGGCCGGTCGAGGTCGTAATCGAGCCGTAACCGACCGGTCGCAGGCAGGTAACGACAGCCCGCCACGCTGGCGCCGGTGAGCGAACGCATCCCGACGCTGTGCCCCTACTGCGGCGTCGGGTGCGGCCTGATCGCGGGCGCCTCCGACGGGCGGCTGACCACCGTCGAGGGCGACCCGCCCCACCCCGTCAACCGCGGCCGGACGTGCCCCAAGCCGCTCGAGCTGCCGTCGTCGGTCCACGCCCGAGACCGGGCGCTGACGCCGCTGCTGCGAGGATCGCGCGACGAACGCTTCGGCGCGCACGCGTGGGACGTCGCGATGCCCATGCTGGCCGAGCGCCTGAGCGCCATCCGAGACGAGCACGGTCCGGAGGCGATCGCCTTCTACATCTCCGGCCAGCTGCTGACCGAGGACTACTACGCCGTCAACAAGCTCGCCAAGGGCTTCCTGCGCACCAACAACGTCGACTCCAACTCGCGGCTATGCATGTCCTCGGCCGTCGCGGCCTACACCGGAGCGTTCGGCTTCGACGGGCCGCCCCCGTCGTACGCCGACCTCGCCCTGGCCGACTGCCTGCTGCTGCTGGGCACGAACACGGCGGCCTGCCACCCGATCGTGTGGGCGCGGATCCGCGACCGTCGCGCGGAGGGCGCCTTCGTCATCTGCGCCGACCCGCGACGGACCGCCACCGCGCGCGAGTCCGACCTGCACCTGCCGGTGCGCCCCGGGACCGACCTCGCGCTGATCAACGCCATGCTGCACGTGATCGACCGCGACGGGCTGGCCGACGAGCGCTTCCTCGAGCGCCACACGACGGGCTGGGAGGAGGCGCGCGCGGTGGCGCGCGCGTGGACGCCGCAGCGCGCGGAGGGCACCTGCGGCGTGGCGAGCGAGCTGATCGAGCTCGCCGCGCGCAGATTCGCCGCCGGACCGCGGGCGATGGCGCTGTGGTCGATGGGCGCCAACCAGTCGCACGTGGGCACGCTGAAGAACCGGTCGCTGATCAACCTGTGCCTGGCGACGGGGCAGATCGGCCGCCCGGGCAGCGGCCCGCTCTCGCTCACCGGCCAGCCCAACGCGATGGGCGGGCGCGAGACCGGTGGCCTCGCGCACCTCCTGCCCGGCTACCGCAAGGTCGCCGAGGCGGCCGATCGCGCGGCGATGGAGGCGCACTGGGGCCTTGCGCCCGGGACGATCTCCGCGCGTCCGGGCCTGCCGGCGGTCGACCTGTTCGACGCGCTCGCCGAAGGGACGGTCA
>DASZOA010000317.1:0-4026 GCA_035551055.1 Solirubrobacteraceae bacterium | reverse complement strand
CACCGCCGTCGTGTGCAGCGCGGCCCTCGCGGCCGGCGGCGCCGCCGATGCCGAGCAGCTCGAGCGCCGCGGTCAGCGGCCCGGGACCGGCGGGCGCGAGCGCGCTCAGACCCTCGCGGAGTCCGCGCAGCTGCGCGCGGTACTCGCTGCAGCCGGCGCAGTCGCGCAGGTGCCTGCGCGAGCGTCCGCTCGCGCGCACGCCGCGGTCGAACGCGCCGACGAGATCGCGGCGGATCTCCGCGCAGGCGGTATCGCGCGCCTCGACGGCCTCGACGAGGCCGATCCGGGCGCGCACGAGCAGCGACTTGACGGCCTGCAGCGAGACGCCGAGCGCCTCGCTCAGCTCGGCGTAGCTCATGCCGTCGATCTCGCGCATGAGCAGCGCCGAGCGCTGCTGCTCGGGCAGCCGGCGGACGTCCTGGACGAGCCGGCGCAGGTCGTCGCGTCGCTCGGCCTCGGCGATCGGGTCGTGCAGGGGCCGGCGCGCGGCGTCGAGGAGGTCGACGGCCGGCGCGACCGGCCGGCGCAGGTCGTCGATGCAGCGGTTGTGGGCGACGCGGTACAGCCAGGCGCGCAGCGACACGGGCCGCTCGCTGCCGCGCAGCGAGGAGTAGGCGCGCAGGAAGACGTCCTGCAGGGCGTCCTCGGCGTCCTGGCGCGAGCCGCCGAGCATCTGCCGTGCGTAGGCGAACAGGCGCTGGCGGTAGCGGTCGTGGATGACGCCGAAGGCGGCGTCGTTGCCCGCGCGAAAGAGCGCCACGAGCTGCTCGTCGGAGCGCAGCCGCAGCAGCGGGGCCGTGACCGAGATCCGGTTGATCGCCGCGGGTGCTCTGAGCGCTCCGGCCTCCATCTCAGTCTCCCGTGAACTGTAACCGGCGCGTAGGGCGCAAGCGCGTGGCTCGCGCGTCGATCACCTAGAGATCGGCGTGCGTGCGCAGCGACGCGGCGATGACGACGAGCGCGATCCCGGCCGCCTCGACGAGGCCGGGGACCTGGCCGAGGACGATCGCGCCGATCGCGGCGGCCGTCGCCGGCAGCAGCGCGAGCAGCAGCGCGAAGCGCGCGCGCGCCAGCCGCCGCATCGCGATCTGCTCGAGCGCGTAGGGGACGACGCTCGACGTCACGCCGACCGCCAGGCAGGCCGCCAGCAGCGGCGGGCTCGTGAGCGCGGGGACCGCGCTGACGACGAGGACGGGTGCAAGCCCGGCGGCGCCGATCGCCATCGCGAGGGCCAGGCCGTCCTGCGCGCGGATTCCGGCGTCGGCGGCGACGCGGTGGCCGAGCACGATGTACGCGGCCCAGAACGCTCCCGCGGCGGCGGCGAGCGCGAAGCCCAGCGGGCTGCCCGCGATGTGGACGTCGGCGAGCGCGAGGACGCCGGCGCCGGCGAGCGCGAGCGCGGCGGCGGCGCGCCGCGTCCGCGAGCCGAGCGCCGCCACGGCGATCGGCCCGCAGAACTCGATCGCGACCGCCGTTCCGAGCGGCAACCGGTCGATCGACAGGTAGAAGCAGAGGTTCATGAGCGCCAGCGCGAACCCGAAGGCGGCGACGAGCCCCAGCCGGGCGCGCGACCAGCGCGTGCGCCACGGCCGCCGCCACGCGACGAGCACGGCCGCCGCCGTGACGACGCGCAGCCAGGCGACTCCGGCGGCTGGAACCGCCGCGAACAGCAGCACGGCGAGCGCGGCGCCGACGTACTGCGAGATCGCGCCGAGCACGAACAGCGCCTGCGGGGGCAGCCGCTCCAGCGTCGCGGCGGCGGGCGCGGCACGCAGCATCGCCGCAGCGTAGTGTCGCGATCATCCCGACCGCGCCCGCCGGCGCGGCTTAGCATCCGCCTCGTGGAGGCATGAGACCGCTGCACTCGCTGAAGCTCAAGCTCGGGATCGTGATCGTGGCCACGGTCTGCATCACCGCGGTGGCGGCGCTCGCGGCAGGCGGCTGCGGCGAGCCGCGCGGCGACGTCGGCCGCACGGTCCCGGTGCCGCTCGAGCCCGTCCCGACGAGCGCTCCTGCCGCCGTCGCGACGGCCGAGGTATCGCTCGTCGAGTACGCGCTCGACGCCGCCGGCTCGCGCGTGGCGCGCGCGGGGCCGATCGCGTTCGTGGTGACGAACGACGGGACGATCCGGCACGCGCTCGCCGTCGACGGGCCGGCCGGTCAGAAGCGCACGCGGCCACTGCTGCCGGGCGAGCGCGCGACGTTCACCGTGCGCCTGCCGCCCGGCACCTACCGGTGGTACTGCCCGCTCGCCGACCACGAGCAGCGCGGGATGGTCGGCCGCGTGCGCGTCGCCGAGTGACGAGCCGGCTAGCCGATCGCGTGCTCAACCGCCCAGCGCGTGAGCTCCGAGCGGCGGCGCAGGCCCGTCTTCTCGCGGATCCGCGTCAGGTGGTTCTGCACGGTGCGCGGCGAGATGAACAGCTCCTTGCCGATCTCGCTGTCGGTCTTGCCCTGCACGACGAGGCGCAGGACGTCGAGCTCGCGACCCTGCAGCGGGCGGACGGGCGACCGCTCGCCGCGCGCGGAGCTCGAGAACTCCTTGAGCAGATGGCTGGCGAGCGCCGGCGTGATGACCGAGCCGCCGCCGTGCGCGGTGATCACGGCCTGGCGCAGCTCCTCGCCGGTGCTGCGCTTGGAGAGATAGCCGGCGGCGCCGGCGGCGACCGCATCCAGCAGCGTGCTCGCCTGCTCGCTGGCGGTCATGACGATCACCCGGATCGCGGGACGGCTCGTGCGCAGCTTCTCGAGGACGGCGAGGCCGCCGAGGTCGGGCATCCGCAGATCGAGGATCATGACGTCTGGCTCGAGCGCCTCCGCCAGCTCGAGCGCCTGCGGTCCGTTCTCGGCCTCGCCGACGACCTCGATCGCGGGATCGCAGTCCAGCGCGCGCACGACGCCCTCGCGCACGAGCGGGAAGTCGTCGGCGACCACGACGCGGATCTTCATGTCAGCCATCCCTCCTCGTCGTGACGAGCGTTACGAGCGTGCCCCCGCCCGGCGCGTCCTGCAGCGACGCATGGCCGCCCACGCGCTGCATGCGCCCGACGATGCTGCCCTTGACCCCGAGCCCGCCGCCGTTCTCGGCGCGCACGAAGTCGATCCCGACGCCGTCGTCGGAGACGGTGATCGTCGTACGCCCGTCGGCGTCGCACTCCACGCGCACGACGACGTGCGATGCCTGGGCGTGCTTGCGGGCGTTCGTGACCGCCTCGCGCACGGAGCCCGACAGCGCCTCGACCTGCTCGGGCGTGGGCGGCGCCTCGATCCGGCCGACAACGAGCTCGACGCGCGGATCCAGCGAGCGCGCCTGCTCCGTGACGAGCTCGAGCTCCGGAAGGAGATCGGCCGGCGGCGGCTCGGCGACCGAGTCCAGCCAGCGCTGCAGGTCGCGCGCTGCGCCCCCCGCGAGGTGCGCGATCTTCGTCGCCGACAACCCGGTGCCGAAGCCGTCGCCGGCGATGAACTCGAGGATCTGCAGCGCTGTGTCGTGCAGGTGGCCGCGGACCCACTCGCGCTCCTCCGCGCAGGCGCGGGCGCCGGCGGCGCCGATTCCCAGCAGATCGCTGTCCTCGGGCCGCTCGAGCTCGGCCCGCAGGCGGCGCGACTGACGGTCGGCGAGGGCGATCAGCTCGCCGGGGGCGGCGGCGGGGTCGACGAGCTCCTCGAGTCCGGGGATGAGCACCGTGCGCACGCCCTCCACCAGCCGGCGGCGCTCGTCGGCACGACGACCATCGGCCCCGTGCTGCCACGGCTCGAGCACAACGCGATTGTCTGCGCGCACCCCCTGTGCGCGCCCCTGCTGCCCCTGACTCATACGTCGCTGCCTCGCGATCCGAGACCGTCCCGGTCTGCACAAAAAGGAGTGGATTGGGCTGCAACCTTATGCAACCTGATTTGCGCAGGTCAACCCCAGGGTGCGCGACGTCACACTCGGCGCAGGCCCTGGGGTACCCCAGGGAAGACGCTGTTTTGCAGGAACTTCGTCTCGCCGGCTCGGTGCAGATTCGCGCAGGACGGCGGCTG
>DASZOA010000316.1:0-16770 GCA_035551055.1 Solirubrobacteraceae bacterium | reverse complement strand
GTTCTTCTCCTACGTCTCGAACTTCGGCCGCTACGGGGCGACGTACGGCGCCTTCGCCGGCGCCGTCATCCTGCTGCTGTGGCTCTACATCTCGAGCCTCGCGTTCCTGTTCGGCGCCGAGCTGAACAGCATCGTCGACCGCCGAGGGCGCGACGTGGCGTGGCGTCGGCCGCCGAACCGGCCGGCGCCGGGCGACGACGGCGGACGGGCGACCGCGGCCGTCACCCCGCGCGCGCCCGCCAGACCGCGGCGATGAGCGCGGCCAGCGCCCACGCCGCCGCGGCGGGCACGGCCAGACGACGGCCGGTCAGCAGCGCCACGCCGACCGCGAGCGCGAGCGCGACCGCGAGCGGCGACAGCGGATTGGCGGCGACGGCGGCAGCGATGTCGCCCGCGCCGAGGGCCGCGACACCGTGCGTCATCCCGCAGAACGGGCAGTCGACCCCGGTCGCGGCCGAGAAGAGGCACGGCAGGACGGTCGTCGCGCCGCCCACCAGGCCGGCCGTCCCGAGCAGGACCGCGCCGCCGGTCGCGACGCTCAGCCCGGCCGCCGGCACGACCGGGACGTCGATCTGGGCGCGCGCCCCGCGACCGGTCACAGCCCGCCCGTCTCGAGGTTCGTGACCTCCGAGCCGATCAGCAGCCCCACGAACACGACCCACACGACGACGACCAGCACGTAGACGGCGAGCAGCACCGTCCCGATGATCCCGAGGATCCGGCCGGTCGTCGCCAGCCCGCGACCGCCGAGCGCGCCGCCCGCCGCGTCGACCTCGTTCTCGGCCCGCTTGCCGATCGCCCACGCGAACGGCGCGCAGATCGGGCACAGCACGAGGCCGATGACGCCGAGGACGAGCGCGAGCACCGCGTTGGAGGCGTTGGGCGGCGACGGGGCGAAGGAGGCGTTCACGCAGGGTCCTTTCGGCGGCGGCGGCGGCGCGCGCAGGCTAACAGCGGGGCGGGCACCAACGGCCGTCTGCGCGCTCCGTCACGCCTCGGCGCGCGGGCGCAACGTCACGTCCTCGCCGTAGGAGCACAGCGCGCGCCGCCCGGGGCAGGTGAGGCACAGCTCGCGGTGCGGCGTCGGCGTGACCGGGTACTCACCGGCCAGCAGCCCGCGGGCGAGGCGCAGCAGCTCGTCCTCGAGACGCTCGGCGTCGGCGGGCTCGAAGCGGGCGCCGACGGGCTCGTGCGGGCGCTCGAGGAAGGCGTAGGCGACCTCGGCGCGCGCCGCGCCGCTGCGCAGCGCGGCGAGGGCGTAGACGCGGCGCTGGATGCCGTAGCGCTCCTCGACGTAGGCGGCCAGATCGGCGCCCGGCTCGAGCGCGTCGGTCTTGTAGTCGACGACGAGCCGGCCTCCGCCGCGCTCGTCGGCGAGCACGTCGACGACGCCGGTCAGCAGCGCGTCGCCGAGCGCGAGCGCGAAGCCGTGCTCGCGATGCACAGCGCGCGCGCGAGCGATCCGCCGCGCGAGCGGCGACTGCGCGAAGGCGTCGGCGAGCGCGGTGACGCGCGCGATCTCGTCGTCGCTCAGCTGCGCCTCGACGCCGAGGCGGGCGGCGAGCGCGGCGACGTCGGCGCCGTCGTGCTCGAGCAGGGCGTGGACGAGCGAGCCGCGCGTGCGCGCGTCGATCGCGCCGGTCGGCGCCGCGTCGCCGTCGCCGGGCTCGTCGGGCAAGCCGAGCACCCGCTGCACGTAGAAGCGGTAGCCGCACTCGCTCCAGCTCGCCAGCGTCGAGTACGACAGCGCGCGCAGCGGCCCGGGCGCGGCGGTCGGCTCGGGCTCGGGCGGCCGCGGGGCGGGCGGCACGGCGACCGGCAGCCGCCGGCCGGCGGGAGCGAGCGACTCGCCGCGCAGGACGCGGCCGACGCTCGCGGGCGTGCTGACCGCGCAGCGCACGCGAGCGCCCGCGCCGACGTCGACGTCGCGCACGGGCTCGTCGGCGTCGGGCAGCGCGCGCAGGTCGCCGCCGAGCAGCGCCGGGCCGAGCCAGGCGAGCGGCGAGGCCTTCGGGCCCTCCTGCGGCCAGGCGTCGAGCGCGACGCCGCCGCTGACGATCAGCCGGTCGCGCGCACGCGTCAGCGCGACGTACATGACGCGCTCCTCCTCGCGCGCGGCGCGCTCCCGCACGCCGGCGCGCAGCCGCTCGTACGCCAGCGCCCGCTCGCTGGAGCCGTCGAGGCCGACGAGGCGCAGCCCGACCTCGTCGCCGGACACGAGCAGGTCCTCGTCGCCGTCGCCGGGCCGCTGGCGCCCGAGGTCGGCGACGCAGACGACCGGGAACTCGAGCCCCTTGGCGGCGTGGATCGACATCAGGCGCACGGCCTTGACGTCGCCGAGCTCGACCGGGGCGTCGGTCTCGCGCGCCTCGGCCTCGAGCTCGGCGGTCGCGAGGTCGGCGAGGCCGCGCACGTCGCGCCCGCGGTCGCGCTCGAAGGCGGCGGCGAGGCGCAGGAGCTTGTGGACGTTCGCCAGCCGCCGCGGGCCGCCGGCGAGCGACAGCACGTGCAGATCGTAGCCCGTCGCGTCGACGATGCGCCGCAGCAGCTCGTCGAGCGCCAGGCGCGGCGCCAGCGCGCGCTCGGCGCCGAAGCGCGTCGCGAACGCGTCCAGCCGCTCGCGGTCCTCGGCGCTCAGGCGCTCGCGCAGCGCGCCGTCGTCGCAGATCGCCCGCCACGCGCCGCCCGTCCCGCCGGCGCGTGCGACGTGCGCGAGGGCGTCGGAGGACAGCCCGACGAGCGGCGACGCGAGCACGCCGTAGAGCGCGGTCTCGTCGCGCGGGTTCGCGAGCGCGGCCAGCCAGGCGCAGAGGTCGCGCACGACCTGTCGGCCCCAGTAGCCGCGCCCGCCGACCGACAGCGTCAGCAGCCCCTGGTCCTCCAGGGCGCGCTCGTAGACGGGCAGGTCGCCGAGCGCGCGCAGCAGCACGACGACCTCCTCGGGGCGGTGCAGCCCGGCGTCGACGAGGTCGCGAACGCGCTGGGCGAGCAGGCGCGCCTCGGCCTGGCGCCAGGCCTTCGTGCCGGGCCGCACGTCGCCGAGGTCGACGTCCTCCCAGCCGGCCTGGCCGGTCAGCAGCAGCTCGACGAGCGGCTCCGGCGCGGGCGCGTCGGCGCGCCCCGCCCGCAGCGCGACGAAGCCGGGACCGAAGCGCGGTGCGAAGGCGGCGTTGACCACGTCGAGGATCGAACGGTGCGAGCGGAAGTTCGTCGCGAGCGTCGCGACGCGGCCGGCGGCGGCGAACTGCGCGCGCAGCGTGCGAAAGACGTCGACGTCGGCGTGGCGGAAGCCGTAGATCGACTGCTGCTCGTCGCCGACGAGGAACAGGTCGTCGCGGTCGAGCACGCGAAACAGCGCGACCTGCAGCGGATTTGAGTCCTGCAGCTCGTCGACCATCACGCGGTCGAAGCGCTCGGCGTAGGAGGCGCCCAGCGCCGGCTCGCGCTCGAGCAGGTCGCGCGCGTGCAGCTCGAGGTCGTCGAAGTCCAGCGCCGCCCGGGCGCGCTTGGCCTGCGCGTAGGCGTCGGCGTAGGCGTGCAGCAGCTCGTCGAGCAGCTCCACGGCGCCCACCGCACGCACGTCGCGCCAGGCGCGCGCATAGGCCTCGAGCGCCGTGCGGTAGGCGTCGCAGGCGGCGCTCTTCAGCGCCTTGGCGTTCTGTGCCAGCGTCAGCCCGGCGAGCTCTGGCGCACGCTCGCCGGCCGGCGTCTGCGCGAGCAGCTCGGCGCAGCGCTCGAGGCGCTCGCGGGCGAGCGCGACGGCCCTGCCGCCGCCCGCGGCCGCGAGCTCCGCGGCCGCCGCCGCGCAGGCGGCCTGAAGCGGCGCGCGCAGCGTGCGCGGATCGGCCGGCGCGCGCGGCGCGGGCAGCCTCGGCCGCGTCTCGCCCGCGCTGCGCAGCGCGTCGTGCACCGTGGCGATCGCCGTGCGCAGGCGATCGGCGTCGTAGGCGGCGACGAGGTCGAGCGCGGCCGCTGCGTGCCCGCCGCCGAGCAGTCGTGCGAGCGCGTCGTCCCAGGCGCGGTCGCGCAGCGGGCGCGCGGCGGCCTCGTCGAGCACCGTGAACGCCGGGTCCAGGCCCGCGGCGACGGCGTGCGCGCGCAGCACGCGGGAGCAGAAGCCGTGGATCGTCGAGATCCACGCCGCCTCGGTCTCGCGCGCCTCGTCGCGGCGGCCGAGCTCGACGAAGCGCTCGCGCACGCGCGCGCGCAGCTCGCCCGCGGCGCGCTCCGTGAAGGTGATCGCGAGGATGCGGCCGGGGCGCACGCCGTCTTCGAGCACCGAGCGCACGAAGCGCTCGACGAGCACCGACGTCTTGCCGCTGCCGGCGTTGGCCTCGAGCAGCAGCGACCCGTCGCGTCGGCGCACCGCCTCGGACTGCTCGGCGGTGAACGGCCGCCCACCCGGCCCGAGCAGCGGGATCGCAGGCACGCTCGCGCTCACGCCGCCTCGCAGCGGCAGATCGTCGGGTAGGCGCAGCCCCGGTCGTTGTAGGTGCAGCTCTCGGGCCGCGGGGCGAGCGCGCCGGCGCGCAGCTCGGCGACGACGGCGAGGACGTCCTCGAGCACGCCGTCGACGATCGCGTCGAAGTCGTCCGGCGCGCGTCGATCCGTCCGGACGGCCTGCAGGTCCGGGTCGGCATCCTCGCGCAGCAGCCCGCGGGCACGCGGGTCGCGGCCGCCGATCGGCTGGTAGAGCCCGCCGATCGGTTCGAGGCCGAGCAGCTCGCGCGCGGCGAGCATGTACAGCGCGACCTGGTACTTGCGCCGGCTGCGCCAGTGCTCGGACTCGACCGCCACGCGGCCCTTGTAGTCGTAGACGAGCGCCATGCCGGCGGCGTCGATGTCGATGCGGTCGATGCGCCCGCGCAGCCGCACCCCGGCGGGCAGCTCGAGCGCGGGGTGGGGATCGCCCTCGCCGCCGAAGTCGACCTCGAGCGCGGCCGGGGCGAGCGCCGATCCGCAGATCGCGGCGTGCTCGAGGTAGCGCAGCACGTCGGAGCGCAGCCGGTGCTCCATCGCCCGCTGGCGGCTCGGATCGCGCGACATGACGAACCGCTCGGTGCCCTCGAAGCGCTCGATCGCCGCCGCGGCCAGCTCGCGCGCGAGCGGCAGCGTCGTCGGATCGAGCCGACCGGCGTCGCTCGTCTCGATCAGCCCGCGCACGACGGCCTCCAGCACGCAGTGCGTCAGCGCCCCGCGCAGCAGCGCCTCCGGATCGGGCGTCAGGCCCTCCGGCTGGAGCATGCGCTCGACGAACCAGCGCACCGGACAGCTCGCCCACAGCTCGATCCCGGAGGCCGACCACGCGCGCCGGTCGCGCAGCTCGGCGAGCAGCGCCTCGTCACGCAGCGCACCAAGCGGCGCCTCGCGCCGCCGCGGCCCGTCCGCCGCCGCGCCGCGCAGCCGCTCGCGCTCGGTCGGAGCGGCGCCCTCCGGCCAGCCGACCTCGCCGAGCGAGCGCGTGCGGCGGCCCTCCTCGAGCCGGTGCCCGAAGAGGTCGCAGACGTCGGAGACGAAGAACGAGCGCACCGCCGGCTCGCCGTCGTCGCCGGCGTCGTGCCACGACAGATACAGGCGCTCCTCCGGCCGCGAGACCGTCGCGTAGAACAGGTACCGCTCGTCGCCGAGCTCGTCGCGGCGGCGCAGCCGCAGGCCGGACGCCGCCGCGATCTGCTCGCGCTCGGCGTCGGAGAAGAACGGCGCGGTGCCCGGCGGCCTGGGGAAGGCGCCCTCCTGCAGGGCGCTGGCGAACAGGATCCGCACCCGGCGGGCGCGCAGCGACAGCGGGTCGGCGACCGTGACGCGCCCCGGCCCGGGGCGCGCCCCGACGAACACGTCGAGGTCGTGCAGGAGCTCGGCGAGCTCGGCGGGCCGCGGCCCGAGCGCGCGGTCGGCGCGCGCGAGCGCCGCGAGCTGCTCGAGCGCGGCGCGCCCGGCGCGCAGCACCGCGACGTCCTGCGCCTCGACGCCGCGCGGCACCTGCGCGGCGCGCCGCCGCGGTGCGGCGAACAGCGCCTGCAGCTCGGCGAGGAGCCGCTCGGGCAGCGCGGCGCCGCCGCGCTCCTGTGCGGTGCGGACCCGATCGATCGCGTCGAGCGTCCAGCGCTGCTCCTGCCACAGCGCACGGGCGGCGTCCGCCGTGCGCGCCCCGGCCCGGCGGGCGCGCGTCTCGAGCTCGTCGGCGAGCTCCGCGCGCTGCAGCAGACCCGGCGTGCGCAGGTAGGCGACGAGGTCGTCGGCGGTCCCGCCGGGCAGCGCGCAGCGCGCGAGGGCGACGAGGCCGCGTCCGAGCGGCGTGTGGCCGAACGCGACGCGCCGGTCGAGCGCGACCGGCACGTCGAAGGCGGCGAAGACCTCGGTCAGCAGCGCGGCGTGCTCGCGCGGCGCGCGCAGCACGACCGCGATCTCCTCGGCCGCGACGCCCTCGTCGCGGATGAGCCGCGCGGCCTCCGCCGCCACGAGCTCGAGCTCGGCGCGCTCGCCGCCGCCCTGCAGCAGCGTCATCGCGGCGCCGGGATCGACCGGGGCGGGATCGAACAGGCGGTCCTCGCCGGCCTCGAACAGGCCGCGCTCGAGATGGTGCAGCGCGGCCCGCGAGCCGGCGGCGTAGTGCTCGGCGCGCGGCGCGAGCGCGCGGTGCTCGACGCCGTCGCGGTGCAGCTCGGCGAACGCGGTGGCACGGCCCGAGAACGCCATCCGCCCCGGCTCGTAGGCAAGCGACAGCACGACGTCGGCGCCGGTGCCGGCGAGCGTCTCGACGGCGTCGCGCTGCAGCGCCGTCAGGTCGTCGAAGCCGTAGAGGAAGACCGGCGTCGCGCCCCAGGCGGCCGGGTTCTCGCGCAGCGCGTCGAGCGCCGCCGCCGCGTACAGGCCGGCGTCGAGCCGCCCGAGCCGCTCCAGCCGGCGGCGGTAGCCGGCGTACAGCGCGCCGATCTCGTCGGCATAGGCGAGCCGACTGCGGTCGCCCGCCGCCCACGCGCGCAGCGCCTGGGTCAGGCGCTGGGGCGTGATCCGCAGCTCCTCGAGCTCGTCGACGAGCCGCAGCAGCTCGGCGGTGAAGCCGCGCGTCGCCGCCGACGGCGCCAGGACGCGCAGCGGGGCCTCCTGCACGACCGCCGAGGCGACGCGCTCGCGCGCGAGGCCGCGCAGCGGACGTCCGCTCACGCCGCCGCGCCTGGCGCACTCCTCGATCAGCCAGGCGAAGCGCAGCACGCGCGCGCCGAACACGACGCCGCCGGACGCCAGCTCGACGCGGTAGCGCTCGACGTCGGCGCTCGTCGGCACGACGAGGATCGGCTCGGCGCCGCGGCGCAGGGCGGCGCGGTAGCCGTCGAGCACGACCTTGGCCTTCTCGGCGTTGGCGGGACCGGTGACCAGCGTGAGCGGCACCCCGACATCGTCGCGCGTCGGGCCGACGGTCTGCCGCGCGGCGAGTCAGGGAGGCGCGGCGCGGTCCTACGTCGCCGGCAGCGCCCCCGCGCGCGCCGCCTCGCGCGCGACCCGTCGCACGTCGCCGAACGAGTCGCGCGAGCCGAGCACGACGATCCCGACCCGACGCTCGCCGCGCTCGACGATCGCCACCAGGCAGTAGCCGGCCGGGCTCGTGTAGCCGGTCTTCAGGCCGATCACGCCGGGGTAGTGGTCGCGCAGCAACTGGTTCGTCGTGCGCAGCGTGAGCTTCCGGCCGGCACCGGGCCAGACGCGTGCGTAGCGCTTGCCGACGATCTCGACGATCCGCGGCTCGTTCATCGCGCGCATCGCGAGCGCCGCGAGGTCGGCGGCGCACGAGCGGTTGCGCGCTCCGAGGCCGTGGGCGTCGACGTAGTGCGTGCAGCGCAGGCCCAGCAGCTTCGCGCGCCGGTTCATGAGCGCCACCCAGGCGCGCTCGGAGCCCGCGCCGGCGATCGCCAGCGCGACGGCGGCGTTGTTGGCCGACGCGATCAGCAGACCCTTGAGCAGCACGTCGGCGCGCACGCGGCGCCCGGGCTTCAGGCCGGCCATCCGCGAGCCGCCGACCCAGTCCGCCGCGCGCGCGATCCGCACGCGCTCGCGCCGGCCGAAGCGCTCGACCGCGAGCAGCGCCGTCATGAGCTTCGTCAGGCTGGCGATCGGACGCACGGCGGTCGCGCGCTTGCGCCACAGCACCGCACCGTCGGCGAGGTCGAACGCGAGGCCCGCCTTCGGCCCCGACAGCCGCAGGTAGGGCATGAGCGACGGCTGCGCGAGGTCCACGCGCGCGGCGCCGGCGGGCTCCGGGAGCGGGCCGACCGCGGCCTGCGGCGCGGTGCTGGGCGGCGGCGCCGGCAGCCGCGACGCGCTCTTGACGACCGCCGGGGCCGTGGCGTCGCGGTCGGCCTTGCCGCCATCGCGCGAGAAGGCCCCCGCGGCGTGCAGCGCCGCCGCGGCAAGCAGCAGCACGACGCCGAGCGCCAGCAGCCTCACCGCGAGCCCCCGCGCGGACGCCGGCAGCGCCCCTCGCCGCCGCTACGCGGCGGCCTCGGCCTTCGCGGCCTTCGCGGCCGACTGCTCGCCCTGCTCGGCAGCGCCGTCGGACGGCTCGTGTGCGCTCCTGCCGCCCTCTCGCGCCCAGTCTTCATCGAACTCCACCCGCCACTTGCCCTCCTCGCTCTGCTGCAGCGCCAGCTTCGCGCGAAACGACCGGCCGCTGCGCCCCTTGAAGCCGGTCACCGGCTTGGCGGTGCGGCCGGTCGCGATCAGCTCCCGCGCGACCGCGACCGGCAGCGTCTTTCCGGCCTTCGCCTTCCAGATGACGAAGCCGCAGCCCGGATCCTCCCGCGACCAGCCCGAGAAGCCCTTGCGGTTCTCCACGATGTCATGTCCGCAGATCGGGCAGGGGCCGAGGTTCGCCCGCGGGATCCGCACGTCCTTCAGCTTGGCGTCGAGCTCCTGCACCGTCGCCTCGGCGAAGCCCGCGATGTCGGCCATGAAGCGCCTGCGCGGCTCCTCGCCGCGCTCGATCCTGCCCAACCGCTGCTCCCAGTCGCCGGTCAGCGAGGGCGACGTCAGCGGGTGCTCGCCGAGCAGGCGGATGACGTTGAGGCCCTTCTCGGTCGCGACCAGCGAGCGCCCGTCGCGCTCGACGTAGCCGACGTCGATCAGCCGCTCGATGATCGCCGCACGCGTCGCCGGCGTCCCGATGCCCGACTCCTTCATCGCCTCGCGCAGCTCCTCGTCCTCGACGAGCCGCCCGGCCGTCTCCATCGCGGCCAGCAGCGAGGCGTCGGAGTAGCGCCGCGGCGGCTGGGTCTCCTTCTCGACGGCGCTGACGTCGCGCGTCCGGACGTGCTCGTCCTCGGCGAGCTTGGGCAGCTGCTGGTCGCGGCCCTCGTCGTCGTCGGCGGTCGACGTCTCGGGCAGCTCGCCGTAGACGCCGCGCCAGCCGGGAACGAGCAGGACCTTGCCGCGCGTGCGAAAGACGTGGCCGGCGACGGTCGTCTCGACCTTCGTGTTCTCGAAGACGGCGTCGGGATGGAACACGGCGAGGAAGCGGCGCGCGACGAGGTCGTAGATGCGCCGGTCGTCGTCGGACAGGCGGTCGAGCGCGTGCGAGGTGTTCGTCGGGATGATCGCGTGGTGGTCGCCGACCTTGTCGTCGGCGACGACGCGCCCGAGCGGCAGCAGGTCCAGGCCCTGGACGTACGCGGCGGCGGCCTGGTAGTCGCGGGCGGCGGCGCCGACGTGACCGGCGATCGCGTTGAGCTCGCCGATCGAATCGCTCGTCAGGTAGCGCGAGCTCGTGCGCGGATAGGTGAGGACCTTGTGCTCCTCATAGCAGCGCTGCGCCGCCGCGAGCGTGCGGCGCGCGGTGAAGCCGAAGCGGCCGTTGGCGTCGCGCTGCAGCGAGGTGAGGTCGTACAGCAGCGGCGCGCGCTCCTTGCGCTCCCTGCGCTCCAGCGCGGTGATCGTGCCGGCCTGGCCGCGCACGGCGGCGACGATCGCCTCGGCGGCCTCGGCCGTCGGCAGGCGCGGCTTCGCGCCGTCGTGGTAGCGGCCCTCGTAGAGGCGCTCCTCGTCGGCGGCGAACAGCGCGTCGACGAGCCAGTACGGCTCGGGCTCGAAGGCGCGGATCTCCTCCTCGCGGCGGGTCAGGATCGCGAGCGTCGGCGTCTGCACGCGACCGAGCGAGACCGCGCCGTCGAACGACGAGCGCAGGCGGATCGTCGCCGCCCGCGTCGCGTTCATGCCGACGATCCAGTCCGACTCCGAGCGTGACCGCGCGGCCGCCTCGAGCTGGGCGAACTCCGACGCGGGGCGAAGCTCGGCGAACGCGCGCTGGATCGCGGACTTCGTCATCGACGACAGCCAGAGGCGCTCGACCGGCTTCTTGGCGCCGGCCTTCTCGTAGAGGTAGGCGAAGATCAGCTCGCCCTCGCGGCCGGCGTCGCAGGCGTTGACGACGACGTCGACGTCCGCGCGCTTGAGCTGCTGCGAGACGACCGCCATCTGCTTCTTGGAGCGCTCGTCGCGCACGACGAGCTTGAACTTGGCGGGCACGATCGGCAGGTCGGCCATCCGCCACTTCTTGAGCTTCGGGTCGTACTCGTCGGGCTCGGCGAGCTGGACGAGATGACCGACCGCCCAGGTCACGACGTGCTCGGGGCCCTCGAGGTAGCCCTCCTGCTTGCGGAACGGGCCCGGCAGCACGCGCGCGAGATCGCGTCCGACGGACGGCTTCTCGGCGATGACGAGTGTCTTGGTCTCGGGCAAGGGCCCGAGGGTAGCGCCACGCCGGACGGTCCCGGCGTCAATCGTCGGTCAGTTCACGCACGGTCCGGTGCCGACCGGACCGTCGGCCTCGCGCAGCCGCCGGCGCACGATGTCGTTGGGCACCGCGTAGCCGCCGTCGGTCCCGACGACGACCTTGGAGAACACGGTTCCCGACACGCGTCCGGCGACGTCGACGATCGGCCCGCCCGAGTTGCCGGGCTGCACGTCGGCGCGGAAGCCGGTCACCCTGCGCCGCACGAGCCGGCGCCCGTAGGCGTCGTTGACGCGCACCGTCGCCGTGCGGCCGACGCGCGCGGGAATGACCCTGAACGCTCCGCTGAGCGGGAAGCCGAGGACGGCGCCTGGCTCGGACACCTTCACCTCGCGCGCGAAGCGCAGCGCCGGCCGGTCGAGGCCGGGCACGCGTAGCACGGCGATGTCGTTGCGCCGGTCGAACGCGATCGCGGTGGCGTCGAGACGGGCGTCGCTGCCGTTGGGCTCGACGGAGGTCCTGCCCGCGCCCGCCACGACGTGGGCGTTGGTCACGACGATCCCGGGCGCGGCGACCCAGCCCGAGCCGGCCACCCCGAGCCCGCACGAGTTCGACAGCACGCGGACGATCGAGTCGCCGGCGGCGCGAACGTCCGGGTCGCGGGCGACCGACGAGCGCGGCGGCCTGACGTCGACCTCGGGCCCGCGGATCGCCGGGAACGGATCGAAGCGCGCGAGCGCCTTGAGCACCCGGTCGGACGGCAGGACCGCGTTGAGCTCCTGGAGGATCACCGAGCGCTGGAGCGGGCGGCGCCAGTCGCGGACTCCGGGGATCTGCAGGATGACGACGCTGATCAGCCAGGCGAGCGCGAGGCCGAGCGCGATCGCCAGCGCGCTGCCCAGCAGCCCGTCGAACAGCGCGAAGGTCGGCGAGCGGATGCCCGACCGCATCGTGCCCGCGAGGGTCTCGGCGCCCGCCGACAGGATCATGCCGCCGACGAGCGCGCCGAGCAGGCCGAAGAGGGGCGCGAACGGCGACGCGTGTCCCTCGTCGAGCAGCAGCGGCCCGAAGCGGGTGCCGAGGTACGCCCCGCCCGCAAAGCCGACGAGCGACAGGATTCCGATGAGGAAGCCGCGCGCGAAGCCGACGAAGCCGAAGAGCGCGGCGACGAGGATGATGAGGATGTCGACCGCGTTCAACGCGATGACCGCTCAGGCGCCGGCGGCGGCAGGCGGCGCGTATACGTCCGCGGGCGGGCCATAGTTGTGTCGCATGCTGGTCGGTTCGTCGTCTTCACGCCGCTCCCCTCGTGCCCCGGCCGCGATCATCGCAGTCGTGGTGGCCGGCGGCGCGCTCGGCGCGCTGCTGCTCGTGGTGCTGACCGGCGGCCGGGCGCCGGAGCGGCTGGCGGCGGAGCGCTTCGTCGCCGCCTGGGCGCGCGGCGACTATCCCGCGATGCACGCCGAGCTGACCGAGGACGACCGGCGGGCCACGCCGGTGCGCCGGTTCCGGGCGGCGTACCGCAGGGCGGCGACGACGGCCACCGCGACCGCGTACCGCCCCGGCGCGGTCGGCGACCTGCGCGACGGCGTCGTGCGCGTGCCGATGACGGTGACGACGCGCGTCTTCGGGACGATCCGCGCGACGCTGCGCCTGCCGTTCGCCGACGAGGGCGACGCGCGGCGGCTGGCGTGGTCGCCGAACCTCGTGTTTCCCGGCCTCGCGCGCGGCGAGCGCCTGACGCGGCGCACGCGGCTGCCGCGCCGCGCCGACATCCTCGCGCGCGACGGCAGCGTGCTGGCCGAGGGCCGCGACCGCAGCTCGCCGATCGAGGAGGTCGCGTCGTCGATCGTCGGCGAGCTGGGCGCGCCGCCGCCCGAGCGGCTCGACGGGCTGCGCGAGCTGGGCTACCCGGCGGATGCGACCGTCGGTACGTCGGGCCTGGAGCGGGTCTTCGAGCGGCGACTGGCGGGAACGCCCGGCGGCCAGCTGCGCGCGGGCAGCCGCATCCTCGCGCTGACGGCGCCGCGACCGGCGCAGGCCGTGCGTTCGTCGATCGCCCCCGGCGTCCAGCGCGCGGCCGTCGACGCGAAGGGCGACCGGGTCGGCGGCGTCGCCGTCATGCGCCCGCGCACCGGCGAGATCCTCGCGCTGGCCGGGATCGCGTTCTCCGGCCTGCAGCCGCCCGGCTCGACGTTCAAGATCGTCACGCTGACGGGCGTGCTCGAGGCCGACCTCGCCGGGCCGAGCTCGAAGTTCCCGGTCCAGACGAAGACGACGATCGAGGGCGTCGAGCTCGAGAACGCCAACGGCGAGGCGTGCGGCGGGACGCTGCGCTACTCGTTCGCGCACTCGTGCAACTCCGTGTTCGCCCCGCTCGGCGCGAAGCTCGGAGCGCAGCGGCTCGTGCGGGCCGCCGAGCAGTTCGGCTTCAACGCCGATCCGGGCATCCCGGGCGCCGCGACGAGCACGATCCCGCCCGCGAGCGAGATCGGCGACGACCTCGCGGTCGGCGCATCCGCGATCGGGCAGGGGCGCGTCCAGGCGACGGCGCTGCAGATGGCCTGGGTCGCGGCGACGATCGCCGCCGGCGGGCAGCGCCCGAGGCTGACGCTCGAGCGCGGCCTGCCGCCCCGCCGCACGCAGGTCGTCGAGCCCGGCGTCGCCCGCACGGTCGGGCGGCTCATGGAGGCCGTCGTCAGCGAGGGGACCGGGACGGCCGCGCGGATCTCGGGCGTGCGCGTCGCCGGCAAGACCGGAACCGCCGAGCTGCGGGACACGAGCACGCCGAGCTGCGTGCCGAGCCCGGACCCGGCCGCGGCGCCGTGCCCGCCGGCCGCGGCCGACGACCCCACCGACACCGACGCCTGGTTCGCCGCGTACGCGCCGGCCGGCAGGCCGCGCGTCGCGGTCGGCGTGCTGCTCGTGCAGGCCGGCGTCGGCGGAGAGACCGCGGCGCCGGTCGCGAAGCAGGCGCTCGTGGCGGGCTTGAAGGCGACTCGCTAGTGCATCCGGCCGAAGGTCGGATGGGTGTACTAGACGTCGAGGTCGATGATCCCCGTCTGCTCGGTGTGCCTGGATTTGATCTCCAGCTCGAGCGGGCGGTTGTCGAGCGACTGGCGCGTGAGCTTGTAGAGCAGCAGCGAGCCGCGGATCGGCGTGTCGTAGGCGGCGGTGTCGGGCAGCGGGATGATCTCGCCGGGCGGGATCGGCTGGCTCGGGCGGTACGCGAAGAGGTTGGCCTCGCCGAGCGGCAGCGGCTCGTAGACCTCGTTCTGCGTGTCGTGGACGCTGACGTGAGCCGACGGCCGCAGCGCCTCGGACGCCTCGTTCTCGACCTGCAGGAACACCGCGAACCACACCTCGTCCTCCGCCAGCTCGCGCTCGTCCTCCGGGACGCCGACGAGGTACTGGCGGTCCTGGAGGTCGTCGGGGTTGAGCTGGCGCGAGATCTGCACCTGGTACTTCAGCTCGCCGAGGCTGAGGTAGTAGCCCTCCTGCTCGAGGTGCTGGATGGGCGCGCTCTCGTCGCGGTGCTTGCCGCACGCCGCCAGCCCGGCGCTGGCGAGCAGCACGGCGAGCAGGGCGAGCGGTCGGCGCAGGCGGGACAAGGGCGAAAAAATCTACAGCCTGAAGCCGCTGGCGGGCTTACGTGCCCCACCGGCGAGCGTGACGTGCTCGCCGCGGCCCTCCCCCGCCTCGAGGATCGAGCGCAGGCGCGCGAGCGCGCGCTTGTGGCAGCGCGTCCGCGACGCGCGCACGAACAGGAGCTTCTCCATCAGCTCGTCGGACTTCAGCGCCGGCGTGGACTGCGTCTGGAAGGTCACGGTCGTCCGCTCCGGCCCGTCCTCCTCCAGCGTCCAGGTCGTCAGCGTGCGGATGCGGTTGAACCGACCGGCGCGCCCGGTCGCCACGATCCGCTCGGGCGGTGTGACCTGCGACAGGGTGATGTCGCCGTACGAGAAGCGGTCGAAGCGCGACTTCACGCGAAAGCGCGCGCCCGCGCCATGCCCGTAGGAGTCCTCGCGCGTGAGGTGCCAGTCGACCATGCAGTGGTCGCTGAACTCGGCGTGATTGGCGACGTCGGCGAGGTATTCGAAGACCTCCTCGCGCGGCTTGGCGATCGAGATCGACAGCGTGATCGGCTCCATCGGCCGTGGAATCTACCCCGCCGGCGCGATCGGGGGGCCGTGGCCGGGCGGCCGCCGCGACCGGCGGTCGGCGCGGCGCTACGTGCGGCGGACGCGGACGGCGTGGCCGAGCTCGCTGTGGCGCACGAGCTCGCTCTCGGCCGGCTCACCGCGGCGCAGCGGACGGCACAGCTCGCAGACGGTCGCGCCGCCGGGGTAGCGGTGCAGCGTCTCGCCGACCAGCGGCGTGCGACCGCAGTCCGCGCAGCGGTCGCGGCGCTCGGCGAGCGAGCCAACGCTCTTGCGCAGCAGCGCGCGCTCGAGATCCTGCTCGTCGATCGTCGCCTCGGCGCGCGGCACGTCGCCGTGCTTCGCCGATCCGCGACGAAGTCCTGCCGCGCTCGCCGCGCGTGCGCGCGACCGCCGCGCGCACAGGCACGTGCGCGCGCCCTCTTGAGGGTGGGTTTAGGAAGCGCATCACCATGGGTAGACCGCCACCCCTGAGCGCCGCCGTGCGGGCGGGGCCGGCTTGGCGTGGTCGTTTCGGACCGCGAGAGTCGGGATGGGCGGCCGCTGCAATCGACTGGCGAAGGGAGTGTGGCTATGGAGTCGCTCACGTCGGGAACGCTCGCCGGTACCGGCACGTTTCGCTGCGATCTGTGCGGTCACGTCCTGGAAATGCCGACCGCGGACGTGCTCCCCGCCTGCCCCGGCTGCGACGGCGCGAGCTTCACGCGCGCCTCGCTCTTCGCCGACACCGGTCGCTTCAAGCGCCCCCAGCCGGACGCGACCACGCGCACCGACGGCGACGCGCTCGCCGCCGCCCGCGAGGCGATCGACGAGCCCGGGCGCTACCTGATCTTCCACGACTCCGGCAGCGTGCGCACCGTCGCGATGCCCGGCGACTCGATGCGCATCGGCCGCAGCCTGTCGGCGGACCTGCGCTTCGAGGATCCCACCGTCTCGCGCCGCCACGCGGTGCTCGTCCGGGAGTCCGGCGGCGTCCGGCTGCTCGACGACCGCAGCCTCAACGGCGTCTTCGTCAACGGCGAGCGGATCGTCTCGCGGCTGCTCGCCGACGGCGACGAGATCATCATCGGGCGCTACCGGCTGCGCTTCGCCGACCTCTCCGGCCAGGCCGCCGACGCGACCGATCCGGTGCTGGCGGCCGAGTAGCATCAGGCGCCCTTGGGCGCCACGATCGCAGTCCTCTCCCAGAAGGGCGGCACGGGCAAGACGACGGCCGTGCGGACGCTGACCGACGTCTTTCGCCGCGTCGACCTCGACGTGCTCGCGGTCGACCTCGACCCGCAGGGCAACCTGTCGGACTACTTCGACGTCGATCCCGAGGCGTCGCCGTCGGTCGCCGACGTGCTCGCCGGGCGCGCCGAGGCGACCGCGGCGATCCACGACGACGTCATCCCGTCGAACCTCTCGCTCGCCGAGACCGAGCTGCTGCTGGCCGGCAAGATGGGACGCGAGCTGGCGCTCAGGCGCGCGCTGAAGCCGCTGAGGGAGCGCTACGATCTGATCATGCTCGACTGCCCGCCGTCGCTCGGGCTGTTGACCGTCAACGCGCTCGTCGCGGCCGCCCACGCGCTGCTCAGCACCGAGGCGCAGTACTTCGCGATGCAGGGCGTCGAGCAGGCGCTCGAAGTCGTCGAGCTCGCGCGCGACGGGCTGAACCCCGACCTCGGCTGGCTCGGCGTCGTGTTCAACATCGCCGACATGCGCACGCGACACAGCCGCGACGCGTACAGCTCGCTGCGCGAGCACGTCGGCCGCAAGCTGTTCGCCGCGACGATCCGCCAGTCGATCGGCTACGCCGAGGCGGCCGAGCGCGCGGTGTCGATCCTCGATCACCGGCCCGACCTCGGCGCCGACTACGTCGCGCTGGCCGACGAGGTCCTCCAGCGCCTG
>DASZOA010000315.1:0-7309 GCA_035551055.1 Solirubrobacteraceae bacterium | reverse complement strand
GCCGCGGCCAAAGCCAGCCCGCCGCTCGCCGGCGAGCGGACGCCCGCGTCCGGCGCCACGTCGCGAGCGGCGCCGCGCGCCGCCGCGCCCCGCGCCGCCGACGGCGCCACAGCCGCCCGCACCGCCCGGCGCGCCGCAGCGGCCCGCGCCACCACCGCCCCGCGACCGGCCCGGAACGCACGCGCCCGAGTTCGCCTCGGAGTTCGGCTGACGGGGTACTAGCGCGCGCGCCCGGCGGCGGTCGTCGACGCCTTGGCGTCCATGTCGGCGAGCTGCTCGTCGACCCAGTCGCCGGGGTCGCGCGCCGACACGCACTCCCTCAACCCGCGCGCGCGGCGCTCGCGCTCGTCCTCGTCCATCGTCAGCGCGCGGTAGATCGAGTCCGCCGTCTCCTTGATGTCGAACGGGTTGACGCTGAGCGCCCACTCGCCGAGCTCCTCATGGGCGCCGGTGTTCTCGGACAGGATCGAGACGCCGTTGCGCTCGTTGACGAGCGGTCCCTCCTTCGCGACGAGGTTCATCCCGTCGAACATCGCGTTGACGATCATCGCGTCGTACTGCTTGTAGGCCGCGACGGCCTCCTCGAGGTCGTCGCGCAGCTTGAGCTGGATCGGCATCCAGTCGGGGGTGCCGTGGCGGTGGTTGACGACCGCCACGAGCGCTTCGATGCGCTCGAGGTACTCCTGGTACTCGGGCACGTCCATGCGCGAGGGCATGAGCTGGGCTATGAACGTCACCTCCTCGAGGAACTCCGGGTGCTCGTCGAGGAACTGGTCGAACGCCGTGAAGCCGCGCAGCACGTTCTTCGAGAGGTCGGCGCGATCGACGCGCAGGATGATGTGCTTGCGGCGGCGGCGCTCGATCTCGCGCTCGAAGCTGTTCGTCCGCTCGCTCGCGGCGATCTTGCGCGTCGCCTCGTAGTCGATCGGCAGCGGGTAGGCGCGCACCCAGACCTCGCGATCGTCGACCTGCACGACGCCGCGCTCGAAGTCGACCTCGAGGTCCATGAGGTCGCGGCAGCACTGCAGGAAGTTCCAGCGGTACGAGCGCGTGTGGAAGCCGACGATGTCGTTGGCGAGCACGCCGCGGTAGACCTCGTCGCGCATGCGCTTGGGCAGCACGCGCCAGGCGTCGGGCTGTGTCCAGGGGATGTGGATGAAGTGGTGCAGGAAGACGTCGGGACGCGCGGCGCGCACGATGGCCGGCAGCGTGTAGAGGTGGTAGTCGTGGACCATCACCAGCGGCTCGTCCTCGCCCTCGATCTGCTCGATGACCGCCCGCGCGAGGTCCTCGTTGACCACCTTGTAGCCGTCGTCGAAGGCCTCGACCTCGTTCTCGCGGATGTCCGGCGCGTTGGAGAGGTCCCAGAGGTAGTGCTGGATGAACCACAGCAGCGGGTTGGCGACGACGTTGTAGAAGCGGTCGTAGGCCTCGCTGTCGGAGACGACGAAGCGCACGTGGAAGTCGCCGTGTGGCGTCTCGATCTCGAACGCGCGACCGTCGTGCTCGCGCGACTTCTGGATGTCGCCGTCGGTCATCCCCGACGCGATCCAGACGGCGTCGCGGTGCGTCGCCAGGCCGGTCAGCGCCGTCACGAGGCCGCCGCTGCCGCGCGTGAACGAGCCGTCGACGTCGAAGGTGACCGGCCCGCGGTTGGAGACCAGCACAAGCGGCGCCGGCGGTCTGGAGCTGCTGTCCGAAGCGGCCATCGTGACCCGATCCTACGGACGCGCCGCGGCGTCGGAGTGGAGCGGGCGCGCGCCGAGGGTGACTCCGGTGTCGGGCCGCCTGCGATTGGGATGGACCTGCACGTTTGACCTCCTGGCCGGCTTGAGCGCGAGCAGCGCGACGGCGAGCGCGCCTCGGCGAGTGTGTTCCCGTTCGCGGCCCGGATGATGTCTGCGCGCCGTGGCCGGCCTCCCGGAGGGGCGCGTCAGGCGGGCAGCTCCAGCGCGAACGTGGTGCGACCGGGCGCCGGGTCGAGGTCGAGCGATCCCTCCATCCGCTCGGCGAGCTCGCGCGCGATCGCGAGCCCGAGCCCGGAGCCCTGGGCGTCGTCGGAGGTGAAGAACGGCTCGAAGACGCGCTCGGCCGCGGCCGTGCTGATCCCCGGGCCGTCGTCGCAGACGGCCAGCCGCACGCTGCCGTTCTCGCGTGCCGCCGAGACGACGACGCCGGTGCCCGACGGCGTGTGCGTGAGCGCGTTGTCGATGAGGATCCGCAGCACCTGCGCGACGCGCTCGGGATCGCACACGGCGTCGATCCGCTCGGCGGCCAGCCGCAGCTCGAGCGTCGAGTCGTGCTTGTCGACCGCTGGTGCGAACTCCGCGCTGACGGCGCGCGTCAGCTCGCCGAGGTCGGTCGTCTCGGGGCGCAGCTCGAGCGACCCGGTCTCCAGCCGCGAGAGGTCGAGCAGGTCGGTGGCGAGCTTGCCCAGCCGCTCGACCTGCTCGCGCACGGTGGCGACGAACTGGCGCCGCGTCTCGTCGTCGAGCTCCTCGTCCTCGATGAGCTCGAGGAAGCCGCCGATCGAGAAGATCGGCGTGCGCAGCTCGTGCGAGGCGGTGGCGATGAAGCGCCGCCGCGCGCTCTCGAGCTGGGCGAGCTGGCGCTGCATGTCGTCCAGCGCGCGCGCGAGCTGGCCGAGCTCGTCGTTGCGCCTCGTCGGGAAGACCGCGGTGAAGTCGCCGGCGGCGACCTGCCCGGCGCCGCGCTCGAGGACCTTGACGCGGCGCGCCATCGCGCGCGACACGACGAAGCCGCCGGCGAGCGCGAGCAGCAGCCCGAGCGCGCCCGCGATCAGGATCTGGCGGCGGATCAGCGCGACGTTGCCCTGGACGTCGGCCATCGGCGTCGAGAAGACCGCCACGCGGCTGACGACGCCCTCGTCGCGGATCGGCACAGCCACCTGGCCGACCGCCCCGGTCGCCGAGCGCTCGCCGCCGATCACCATGCGCCCGCTGCGCGCCGACGCCTCGGCGACCTCGAAGCGCAGGTCGAGGATCCGGTTCTCGGTGTAGGAGTCCGAGAACACCGTGAGCTGCAGGCCCTCGGTGCCGTCTCCGACCGACAGCAGCGTGACGCGCGCGCTGGTGCGGTCCGAGACCGTCGAGACGAGGCGGTCGATCGCGTCGTCGGAGCCGTTGTTGCGCACGAGCGCCGTGATCGGCGGCGTGAACGCGCGGGCGGTCTCCGCCAGCGAGCGCAGCTTCTGCTCGCGCAGCGAGGACGTCAGCTGCGGCGTGACGTAGAAGAGCACCGCGAGGATCGCGACGAGCGTGACCGCGAACGAGAGGATCGTCAGCTGCGTGCGCAGCGAGCGCCAGCGCACGCGCTCAACCCTCCGCGTCGTCGCGGAAGCGATAGCCGACGCCGCGCACCGTGAACAGGTACTCGGGCTGCTTGGCGTCGAGCTCGAGCTTCTCGCGCAGATGGCGGATGTGGACGTCGATGGTGCGCGGGTCGCGGTACGCCGCGTCGCCCCAGATCCGCGTCAGCAGCATCTCGCGCGTGAACACGCGGCCCGGCGCCGTCGCGAGCGCGGCGAGGATCTCGAACTCGACGAACGTCGTCTGCGCCGGTTTGCCGCGCACCGACACCGCGCGCTTGTCGAAGTCGATCCGCAGCCCAGCGACCTCGAGCGGCCCGTTGCCGGTCGGCGAGGCGTCCTGCGGGCGCATCTCGGCGCGGCGCAGCGCCGCCTTCACCCGGCTGCGGAACTCGCGCATCGAGAACGGCTTGGTGATGTAGTCGTCGGCGCCGATCTCGAGGCCGACGACCTTGTCGATCTCCTCGGTGCGGGCGGTCAGCATGATGATCGGAACCGTGCTGCGGGCGCGGATCCGGCGGCAGACCTCGAGTCCGTCCAGCTTGGGCAGCATGAGGTCGAGCACGACGAGGTCGTACGTGCCCTCGCCGAACCGCTCCAGCGCGGCGCGTCCGTCCGTAGCCTGCACGACGTCGTAGCCGTCCTTTCGCAGCGGATAGGACAGCAGCGTCTGGATTGCGTGCTCGTCATCGACGAGAAGGATGCGAGGAGCACGATCCACCATCGCCAATAGTGTGACAACGACGATGATCGATCCGCGCATATACCGGGCCGCGCTGGTTCCGGTCGTGTTCGCGCTCGTGCTGCTCGCGTTCTCGCTCGAGAACCGGCCTCAGCCGCTGCGCACCGCGCTGGCTCCGGACGCCTTCCAGGGCGACCGCGCCTTCGAGCGCGCCTACGAGGCGCGCGAGGGGCTGTCGGACCGCTACGCGCAGCGGCGGCCCGGATCGGCCGCCGACGACGCGCTGGCGGCGGAGATCGCCGGACAGATGCGCGAGGAGGGCTTTCGCGTGCGCACCGTCGAGCACGAGGCCGACACGATCGACGGGCGCCGGACGCTGCGCACCGTGATCGCGCAGCGCGCCGGGACGATCGACGAGCGCATCGTCGTCGTGGCACACCGCGACGCCGCCGGCGCGCGGGCCGAGGCCGAGCTGTCGGGCACCGCGGCGCTGCTCGAGCTCACCCGGATCTTCGGCGCGCCGCGCCAGACCCGGCGCACGCTGACGCTCGTCTCGACGAGCGGCGGCAGCGGCCGCGCCGGGGGGGCGGCGCGGCTCGCGCGCGAGCTGGACGGTCCGGTCGGCGCGGTGCTCGTGCTCGGCGACCTCGCGTCGCGCAACGTGCGCGCGCCGCTCGTGACGCCCTGGTCCAACGCGCTCGGCGCGACGCCGCAGCAGGTGCGCGCGACGGTCCAGGAGGCGGTCCGCGTCGAGACCGGCTCGGGCGCCGGAGCGCCGCGCGCGCTGGCCCAGTTCGCGCGCTTTGCGATGCCGGTGACGTACGGCGAGCAGGGCGCGCTGCTGGCGGGCGGGCTGCCGGCCGTGCTCCTGTCGATCGGCGGCGACCGGCCGCCGTCGCCGAACGCGCCGATCTCGCGCGAGCGACTGGAGGCCTTCGGCCGCGCCGCCCTGCGCACGATCACCGTGCTCGACACCGCGCCGGCCGCGCGCCCGATCGCCGACGCGGCATCGACGCGCGACCTGCTGACGCGGCGCAAGATCCTGCCCGGCTGGGCGGTGCGCCTGTTCACCGGAGCGCTGCTGCTGACTGTGCTGCTCACCGCCGTCGACGCGCTCGCGGCGCTCCTGCGCCGGCGCGAGCCGATCGCGCCGTGGGTGCGCTGGACGCTCGCCGGCGCGCTGCCGTTCGCGCTCGCCGCGCTGTTCGCGATCGGGCTGGACGCGACCGGCCTGATCGTCGCGCCGCCCGCGCCGGTGGCGCCGCAGGCGCTGCCGGCCTCGCCCGCGGCGCTGGCCGCAGTGGCGCTCGCCTTCGCGCTCGGCTGGGCCTGGCTGCGGCCCGCCGCGCTGCGCCTGCTGCGCGCCGCCGGCTCGGACCCCGCGCAGCCGGGCGCGGGGATCGCCGTCGTGCTGGTGGCGACCGCGGCCGCCGTCGTCATCTGGGTCGCCAACCCGTACGCCGCCGCGCTGCTGATCCCGGCGCTGCACGTCTGGCTGTTCGCGCTCGCGCCCGATCTGCGAATGCCGCGGGCGGCCCGCCTGGCGGCCGTCGCGGTCGCCGCCGTCCCGGTCGCCGTGCTGGCGATCGCGCTCGCCCGCTCGCTCGGGCTCGGCGTCGTCGACGCGGTCTGGGAGCTCGTGCTGCTGACCGCGGGCGGCCACGTCTCCGTCGCGAGCGTGCTCCTGTGGAGCGTCGTCGCGGGCTGTGCGGTCAGCGCGCTGCTCGTCGCCGCGCGCGGTGGCGCGCCCGCCCGCCACGACGAGATCCCGATCACCGTGCGCGGTCCGAGGACCTACGCCGGACCCGGTTCCCTCGGCGGCACGGAGTCGGCTCTGCGAAGATGACGGCGGCATGCGCCGGCCACTGAGGGCCCTTTCGACCGTGCTGATCGTCGCGGGCGCGCTCATGCTCAGCGACGCGGGCCTGACGCTCGTCTGGCAGGAGCCCGTCTCGGCCGTCTACGCCAGCATCCTGCAGGGGCGTCTGGGCGACGACCTGCGCGAGCTCGAGAACCGGCGCCCGAGCGCGCTCGACCTCCAGGCGCTCCAGAAGCTCGCGACGGAGCGCCGGCGGATGGCCTTCCTGGCGCGGCGGCTGCGCAGCGAGGCCGCGGCGGGCGACGCGGTCGGGCGGATCCGGATCCCCGAGATCGAGGCGAGCTTCGTGCTCGTCAACGGGACCGACGGCGAGCACCTGCGCAAGGGTCCGGGCATCTACGACGAGGTTCCGTTCCCCGGCGCGCCGGGCACGACCGCGATCGCCGGTCACCGGACGACGTACGCCGCGCCGTTTCGCAGGATCGACAAGCTCGAGCGCGGCGACGAGGTCGTCGTGCAGATGCCGTACGGGCTGTTCACCTACGAGGTCGAGAAGACGCGGATCGTCCCGCCGACGCGCGTGTCGGTGATCAAGCGCGTCGAGCACGACCGGCTCGTGCTGTCGGCCTGCCACCCGCTCTACAGCGCCGCGCAGCGGATCGTCGTGTTCGCGCGCCTCATCGCCGCGCAGGCACGCGGCGCCGCTCGTGCCTAGCCCGACGATCGCGGACTCCGGCGACACCGCGCTCAAGCGCACGGGTAGCGCGCTCGATACGTCCGGCGAGATGCGAACGCAAGAGCTCAAGCAGCGGGTGCAGCGCCAGGACTACGTCGTCGACCCCGCGCTCGTCGCGGAGGCGATGCTGCGCCACGCCCTCAGCTACAGGCGGTGTTGGAAGCCGCACACCGCCTGCGCGACCCCCGCCGCGAGCAGCACGACGTCGGGCGGTCCGTCGCGCACCGAGCCGATCCACGTCACGCCCGCGGCCGACTCGGCCGAGCTGCGGTCGGACTCGGCGACGCACACCAGCAGCTCGTAGTCCTCGCCGGCGGCAGCGGCGAGCTGCCACGCGGGCATCCCGAGCTGCGCCGCGACGGCGGCCACTCCGGCCGCGAGCGGGAGCGCGTCGAGGTCGATCTCGAGCGCCACGCCGCCCGCCCGCGCGAGATGCGCGGCGTCCGACGCCAGGCCGTCGGAGAGGTCGATCATCGCGTGCGCGCCGGCGCGTGCCAGGGCGCGGCCCTCCGCCAGGCGCGGTTCGGGCCGGCGGTGGCGCACGGTGAGCGCGTCCGGGCCGTGCGCGCGACCGTCGAGGATCGCCAGGCCCGCGCCGGACGCGCCCAGCGAGCCGGTGACGCCGACGAGGTCGCCGGGACGCGCGCCGCTGCGCCGCACGAGCTCTGCCGGGTCGTCGGCCCAGCCGACGACGGTCACGGCGAGCGTCAGCGCCGGCGCGCTCGTCGGCGGTGACGTCACGAG
>DASZOA010000314.1:0-1915 GCA_035551055.1 Solirubrobacteraceae bacterium | reverse complement strand
CGACGACATCTTCGGCGAGGAGTTCCTGCTCTCGCGCCCGCTCATGGACGCGATCACCTCCGACCAGCCGATCGTCCTGCTCATCGACGAGATCGACAAGACCGACCAGGAGTTCGAGGCGATGCTGCTCGAGGTCCTGTCGGACTTCCAGATCTCGATCCCCGAGCTCGGGCTGGTGGAGGCGCGCACGCACCCGGTCGTGCTGCTGACCTCCAACAACTCGCGCGAGCTCACCGAGGCGCTCAAGCGCCGCTGCCTGTACCTGTGGCTCGACTATCCCCACCTCGAGCACGAGCTCGAGATCGTGCGCCTGCACGTGCCGGGCCTGCAGGAGACGATTGCGCGCAAGCTCGTCGAGATCGTCGGGATGGTGCGCGAGCTCGACCTCAAGAAGCCGCCGTCGATCGCCGAGTCGATCGACTGGGCGCGGACGCTGCTGCTGCTCGGCGCTCAGGACATCGACGCCGCGATCTTCCGCGAGACGCTGTCGGTCATCGTCAAGCACCGCACGGACCTCGACATCGTGGCCGAGCGCGTCGGGGTGAAGCTCGGCGCGGGCGCGACGTCCTGAGCGGCGGCCGCCGATGACCGCGAGCGTCCCCCCCGGCCTCGCCGCCAGGCTCGTCGAGTTCGGCGAGGAGCTGCGCGCCGAGGGCGTCAACAGCGGCACGTCGCAGCTGCTCGACGCCTTCGCGGTCCTCTCCGAGATCTCGTGGACCGAGCCCGAGGACTTCCGCGAGGCGCTCGCGGCGACGCTCGCCAAGTCGCAGGAGGACCGGCGCGTCTTCGAGCTCGTCTTCGAGCGCTTCTTCTTCCGCGCCGCCGAGGCGGCGGCCGTCCGCGAGGGCGTGCGCGAGCGCTCCGGCGACCAGGGCGCGGACGCGGGCGAGGACGCGGCGCCCGGCGAGATCGACCTCGATGAGCTGCGCCGCCAGATCGCGGCTGCGCTGCAGGCCGGCGAGGAGTCGCTCATGCGCGACCTCGCGCGCCTGGCGATCGCCGCGTTCGCGCGGCCCGACGAGGGCTCGGGGGTGATCGGCGTCGACGTGCAGCGCATCCGCCGGGCGCTCGGCCTGCGCGCCGAGCCGCAGCACGAGCTGCCCGACGACGACCCGCGCCGCGGCGGCCTCCCGCGCGACGCACTGCGCCGCTTCGAGGCGCTGCTGCGGCGCGAGCTCGAGCGCCGCCAGATCGAGCGCACGGAGAAGCTGCCGCCGTCGCGACCGCTGAACGAGCTCGACCGCGCGCTGCCGAGCGGGCCGCTGCAGGACCTCGCGGCGGTCCATCGCGTCGTCGCGCAGCTCAAGCGGCGCCTGAAGACGCAGGGCCAGGAGATGCGCGGCCACGCGCGCCGCGCACACGTCGACGTGCGGCGCACGATGCGCGCGTCGCTGCAGAGCGGCGGCGTGCCGGTCGACCTGCGCTTCAAGCCCGTGCGCCCGCGCCGGCCCGAGATCTACGTGCTCTGCGACGTCTCGACGAGCGTCACCAGCGCGTCGGTGTTCTTCCTCAGCGTCCTGCACGCGCTGCACGACTCGTTTCGCAAGATGCGCTCGTTCGTCTTCATCGAGCGCATCAGCGAGGTCACCGACGTCTTCGACCGCGAGCGCGACTTCCGCGCGGTCTCCGAGGCGATCGCCCGCGACGCCGGCGTCGCCGACGTCAGCGGCTACACCGACTACGGGCGGGTGTGGTCGGAGCTCCGCACGCTCGTCGAGGACGACCTGCACCCGCGCGCGACCGTCATCGTGCTCGGCGACGCGCGCACGAACGGGCGCGATCCGCGCGCCGACATCTTCGGCCAGATCGCCGCCCGCGCCGGCCGCACCTTCTGGCTCAATCCCGAGCCGCGGCTGTACTGGAACTACGGCGACTCGGTGATCGCGACCTACGAGCGCCACTGCCAGGCGTTCGA
>DASZOA010000313.1:0-3581 GCA_035551055.1 Solirubrobacteraceae bacterium | reverse complement strand
CCGGGGCTGGCCGACGCCGGCTACCTGACCTCGACCAGCGCCCTCGATCTGGACGAGCCGCCGCGCCGTCTTGCGGTGCTCGGCGCCAACGCCGTGGGCCTGGAGCTCGGTCAGATGCTCGGCAACTTCGGCTCGCGGGTGACGTTCGTCGCCCGACGCGGCGTCGCCCCGAACAGCGAGCCCGAGATCTCGACGCAACTTCGCGCCGTGCTCGCGGCCGACGGCCACCGCGTCATCGCACCGGCGATCACCACCGCGGTCGGGCGCGAGGGCAGCGACACGGTCCTGCGCGGCATCGTCGGCGGGGAGCCGTTCGAGGTCCGCGCGGACGAGCTCCTTCTCGCAGTCGGCCGTACACCCAACACCGAGCAGCTCGGATTGGTCGAGCTCGGCGTCGAGCTCGACGAGCGCGGAGCGATCGCCGTCGACGGACACCAGCGCACGAGCGTGCCGTCCGTCTACGCCGCCGGCGACGTCACGTCCCAGCCGCGCTATGTCTACGTCGCCGCTGCCGCCGGTTCGGCCGCCGCAAGCAACGCGCTGGGGCTCGGCGAGGAGCGGCTGGACTTCGCCGCCCTGCCGCAGGTCATCTTCACCTCACCGGCGATCGCCCAGGCAGGCCTGACCGAGCGGGCCGCGGCCGAGCAGCGTCTCGACGTCGAGACGGCCGTGCTGCCGCTCGAGGCGATCCCGCGCGCGCTGGTCAACGGCGACACGCGCGGCCTGTTCAAGCTCGTCGCCGAACGCGGCGGCGGACGGCTGCTCGGCGCGAGCATCCTCGCCGACGGCGCGCCCGATGCGATCCAGGCCGCCGTGCTCGCGATCGACCAGGGCATGACCGTGGGCGAGCTCGCGTCCACCTGGGCCCCGTATCTCGCGATGGCCGAGGGCCTCAAGCTCGCCGCCCAGACCTTCGACCGCGACGTGGCCGGGCTCTCCTGCTGCGCGGCGTGACCAGCACCGCGATGAGCACGACCGTCGACGGCCCCTTCCAGCTCCCGGACCAGCCGCTCGAGTCCGACATGCTGGCCAAGTACTTCCGCGGCCTCGGCGACGCCACCCGCATGCGGGTCCTCGACGCGCTGGGCGACCGCGAGCGCTCCGTCGGCGAGCTGGTCGCGCTGCTTGGCGAAGCTCAACCGAAGGTCTCCAATCATCTGGCGTGCCTGCGCTGGTGCGGATTCGTCGACAGCCGGCGGGAGCACCGCACCGTCTACTACCGCGTCGCCGATCCCCGCGTGGCCGAGATCATCGAGCTCGCGCGCGGCCTGCTGGGCGACAACGCCGAGCACGTCGCGGCATGCCGGCGGATCGACGGGGAAGCGTGCTGAGGCCGGTGCCCCGTGACGTCGCGGCGGGGTCGCGATGAGAGCCATCTACAACGACGTCACGATCGCCGACAGCGAGGACACGATCGTCATCGAAGGCAACCACTACGTTCCGCCGGACAGCGTTCGCTGGGAGCACCTGTCGCCCTCGCGCTCGCGCAGCGTCTGCCCGTGGAAGGGCGTGGCCGGCTACTACCACGTCAGCGCCGGCGGCAGCGACGCGCGCTCGGCCGCCTGGACGTACCGTCGACCGTTTCCCTGGATCCGCGAGATCCGCGATCACGTCGCGTTCTGGGGGCCCGTCGAGATCCGGCCCTGACAGGAAGCGAGCGTGGCGTTCGGCCGGCTACGCGGTTGTGTTCACCGGCGTACCGCTTCTGACGGTCGATCCTCGGATCGTGCCCGGCATGTCGAACGCGACCCACGCGCCGGAGGCGGCGGTCAGTCCCGCGACGACGGCGATGGCGCCGCCGAACCCGAGCGCGTCGGCGGCGAGGCCTGCGATGAGCCCGCCGGCGACGTAGCCCATGTCGCGCCAGAATCGGTACACGCCGACGATCGATGCCCGCGCCAGCGGAGTGACGGCGTCGGAGATGGCCGCGATCAGCGTGGGATAGACCAGTGCCGTTCCGGCGCCGAGCAGCACCGCGGCGATCGCGGCGACGACGACGTGACCCGCTGAGGCGGCGAGCACGACGAGCGCCGCGGACTGCACCAGCATCCCGGCGACGATCAGCGGCTTGCGCCCGACGCGGTCCGACCAGTGCCCGGTCCAGATCTGCCCGAGGCCCCAGACCGCCGGGTACAGGCCGGCGACGAGGCCGATCGCTCCCGGCCCGGCGCCGTTGGCCGCCAGGAAGAGCGGGACGAGCCCCCACGCCAGCGCGTCGTTGAGGTTGTTGATCAGGCCCGCCTGCGACGCGGAGCGAAGGGCCGGCGCGCGCCACGTCGCGTCGGGAAACGCATCGCGCATGGTCGGCGCCAGGGCCCGCTCGCCGGCGGCGTGGGCGGACTGCTCGACGGCGACGTGCCTGGCGGTGTCGCGCACGAAGGCGACCGACACGACGAGCGCGAGCAGGGCGATCGCGCCGCCCGCGGCCACGAGCACGTCGCGTGCCGCGAGCTCGGACGCCAGCCAGCCGCTCGCCGCGGCCGCCAGGGCGAGGCCGCCGTAGCCGGCGGCCTCGTTGAGGCCGAGCGCAAAGCCGCGGCGCTTGGGGCCGACGAGGTCGATCTTCATGACGACGGTCATCGACCAGGCGAGCCCCTGGTTGGCGCCGAGCAGGACGTTGGCGGCAACGATCCAGCCCCAGCTCGGAGCGACGGCGATCAGCAGCGGCACCGGCAGCGCGATCGCCCAGCCGGCGATCAGCAGGCGACGGCGGCCGATGCGCGTCGCGAACGCGCCCGCACCGAGGTTCGCGATCGATTTGGCGAGGCCGAAGGCCACGATGAACGACAGGACGGCGGTGCTCGACGCCAGCCCGAAGTCCTCGCGGCCGATGAGCGGCAGCGTCGAGCGCTCGAGCCCGACCATCGCGCCCACGAACGCGGTGACGGCGACGAGCAGCCCGAACTGCGCGAGGTTCTCGCGCAGTCCCAGCTGGACCGGCCCGGGACTCACCGCGCGGCGGCGAGCGGCCGCCCGGCGCGATTGGCGGCGACGATCGCCGCCTGGTGCTCCGGCGCCGGCGGGAGGTCCTGCGCAAGAGCGGCCGCGAACTGCTCCTCGGAGCCGAAGGCGAGCGCCTTGTTGTTGCGCCGCTCATAGCCCACGGTCGACACCGGCGTGGCCGACAGGCCGCGCCCGCAGACCGAGCCGGAGTAATGCGCCGGCAACAGCACGAGGTCATCGGGCAGCGCGAGCAGCCTCTCGGTCAGCGACCGGTACAGCGCCCGCGCCATCTCCTCGACGCTGTGCTCGCCGTGGGCGTGAAGGTCGGGGCGCCCCGCATCGCCCACGAGCAGCGCGTCCCCGGTCAGCACGAGCCAAGGATCGGACGACCGGGCGTGGTCGGTGACCACGTACGCGTGGTGGGCCGCCGCGTGTCCGGGCGTGGAGGCGGCCTGCACGTGCGTGTTGCCGAGCTTGACCACGTCGCCGTCGCCGAGCGCGCGATGCTCGAACTCGACGCCCGCACCCGCCGGGACGTAGGCCGTCGCGCCGGTGTGCTGCACGAGCGCCGGCAGCCCGGAGACGTGATCGGCCTGCAGATGGGTCTCGAAGACCGCCACGATCCGCGCGCCCTGATC
>DASZOA010000312.1:0-1723 GCA_035551055.1 Solirubrobacteraceae bacterium | reverse complement strand
GCATCGTGACTCGGCCGCGTCAGCCCCCGGCGGCCGACGGCGGTCGGCAGCGCTCGCGAAGCGCCTCACCCGGCGGCGGCCGCCAGCTCGCGGCGAACCTGCTTCGCCGAAGCCTTGCCGCGGACGCCGAGGCCCTGCGCGCTGTGCGCGACGCGCAGCTCCTGCAGCATCCAGTGGACGGCCGGCGCCGCGGCCCGCCCGCCGCGCGCGCGGTACTCGGCCTCGAGCTCGTGGATCGCGCCCATCCGGTCGCGGTCGGCGGCGACCGCGTGGGGCAGGCGCTCCAGCCGCCGGGCGGCGGCGCGCAGGTAGCGGACGACGTCGGGCAGGCGGTCGGCCCCGGCGGCGGCGGCGAAGCCCGGGTGGACGAGGCCTCCGCGCTGCGCGGCGACGTCGAGCCGCGCGGGCTGCAGCGCCGCGTCGGGCGCCAGCTCGTCCAGCCGCCGGCGCACGTCGGCCGCGGCGTCGAGCACCGCGACGACATCGGCGACGCCCGCGCGCGTCGTCGCGCTCAGGCCCTCCGCGACGCGCTCGCGCAGCGCGGCCCACCCTGCGGCATCCCACGCCGGTCCACCGCACGACGCGATGAGCTTGTCGAGCGCGGCCGTCAGCGCGTCCTCGAGCACCGCCGCCGCGCCGCCGTGAGGTGCGCCCGCGAGCGTCAGTGCGGCCGGCGCGTCCAGGCCGCGCCGGATCGACCGCAGCGGCGAGGGCACGGTCAGCCGCAGGAGCCTGCGCGTGCCCGCGCGCATCGCCGCCGCCTGGGCGGCGGGGGTCTCCAGCGCGCGCACGGCGACGCTGTCGCCCTCGTCGACGAGCGCGGGGTACGCGCGCAGCTGATCGCCTCCGCCGGGGAGCGAGACGCTGCGCGGCAGCTCGTCGACCGTCCAGTCGCGCAGGCCGCTGCGCTCGAGCGCCGCGGTCTGCCGGGCGAGCTGCGCGCGCAGCCGCGGGCGCATCTGCTCGCGCAGCGCGTCGAGGTCCTCGCCGGCGGCGACGACCTCGCCGCCGCCGTCGTGCACCGCGAAGCGGGCGCGCAGATGCGCGGGCAGCCGCTCGAGCGCAAACTGCGACGGCTCGACGCGCACGCCACGGAGGCGCTCGAGCGCGCGCGCGACCGCCTCGACGAGCGGCCCGCTCCCGTCGCCCTGAAGCTCGGCCACGACGCGCGCCGCCGTCTCCGGGATCGGCACGAGCGGCCGGCGCAGCTCCTTGGGCAGCGAGCGGATCAGCGCGGTCACGAGCTCCTCGCGCAGCCCGGGCACGAGCCAGTCGAAGCCGTCCGAGCGCAGCTCTGCGAGCGCCTCGAGCGGCACGTTGACGGTGATGCCGTCGGTCTCGGAGCCCGGCTCGAAGCGGTAGGTCAGCGGCAGCGCGAGGTCGCCCTGGCGCCATTCGTCGGGCAGCGCGTCGCGGTCGACCCCGGCGTCGCCGACGAGCAGCTCGCGCGTGAACGTCAGCCGCCGCGGGTCCTTGCGGCGCGCGTCCTTCCACCAGCGGTCGAACGTCGTGCCCGACACCACCTCGGGCGGGATCCGCGCGGCGTAGAAGTCGTAGAGCTGAGCCTCGTCGGCGACGAGGGCGCGCCGCCGCGCGCGGTGCTCGAGCTCGGCGACCTCCTCCAGCAGCGCGCGGTTGTCGGCGAGGAAGCGGTGGCGCGCGTCCCAGTCGCGCTCGATCAGCGCGCGCTGGATGAACAGCGAGCGCGACAGCGCAGGGTCGA
>DASZOA010000311.1:0-1554 GCA_035551055.1 Solirubrobacteraceae bacterium | reverse complement strand
GGCCCAGCGCCGCCAGCGGAGAGAGGCGCCGCCGCCCGCCGTCCGGCGCGGGTTGCGGTGGCTGCGGTCGGCGGGGCGGGGGCGGCGCCGGCGCGGCTTCCGGCGTGCGCGCGGCCGGCGGCGGCGCCGGGGCGATCGCGGCGACCGGCCGCATCCGCTCGGTCCGCTCGGGCCCGCTCAGGGCGCGCTCGATCTGATCGACGAGCTCACCCGCGGTCGCCGGGCGCTCCGCGGGCTCCTTCGCGAGAGCGCGCTCGAGGACCGCGTCGAGCGGGCGCGGCAGCCCGGAGTCCGTCTCGCTGGGGCGGGCGGGCCGCGTCTCCACGTGCTGGCGCAGCTGTGCCGCCGGCGGGCCGCCGGGGAACGGGCGCGTCCCGGTCAGCAGCTCGTAGGCGACGACGGCGAGCGCGTAGCGGTCGCTGGCGGCGGTCGCGGAGCGGCCGAGCGCCTGCTCGGGCGACAGGTAGGCGGCGGTCCCCAGCAGCTGGCCGGTCTGGGTCATCGGCGTGTCGTCGGCCAGCCGGGCGATGCCGAAGTCGCCGACGGCGAGGCGGTCGCGGGCGTCGAGCAGGAGGTTCGCCGGCTTGACGTCGCGGTGCACGACCCCGGCGGCGTGGGCGCTGTCGAGCCCGGCGGCAGCCTCGCGCAGCCAGCGCAGCGCGGCCTCCCGCGGGACGCGCTCGCCGCCGGCGGCCGCCGCGCGCAGGCGGTCGGCGACCGTGCCGCCGCTGAAGTACTCCATCACGATGAAGGCGTCCTCGCCGTGCTCGCCGATGTCGTAGATCGTGGCGATGTGCGGGTGGTCGCTGACGCGCGCGGCGGTGCGCGCCTCGCGCTGGAAGCGCTCGCGGGCGCCGCGGTCGGCGGCGTACTGGGCGCCGAGCAGCTTGACCGCGACGACTCGTCGCAGCAGGAGGTCCTCGACCTCCCAGACCGACGCCATTCCGCCGCTGGCGATGTGACGCGTCACGCGGTAGCGCTCCGGCAGCCGGATGTCGGAGGCCAGCGGCATCAGTGCACCGTCAAGATACCCCGCCTCGGCCGCAGCCCAACCTCGCGGGAGGTCGACTACACTGCGTCGTCGCCATGGCCAAGGTCTGTCAGAGCTGCGGCAAGAAGCCCGCCTTCGGCCAGAGCCGCAGCCACTCGATGCGCGCGACGAAGCGGCGCTTCAACCCGAACCTGCAGAAGGTCCGCGTGCTGGTCGGCTCCGCGCCGCGGCGCGTGTACGTCTGCACGCGCTGCCTGAAGGCCGGGAAGGTCCAGAAGGCCGCCTAGATCCGTCGCCGGCGCGCCGCCGCGCGGCGAGACCACACCGACCGTGGACCCGAGCCTCGTCCGCTTCCGCGCCGTCGTCGAGGGAGCGCTCGCGCACCTCGAGTCGCGCCGCCAGGAGGTCAACGACCTCAACGTCTTCCCGGTCGCCGATGGCGACACCGGCGACAACATGGCGCTCACGCTGCAGGCCGTGCTGGTCGAGGTCGATCGCCTCGCCGCCGACGAGCAGCGCCTGATCGACGAGATCGGCCGCGACGAGATCGTCGAGTCGGTCGC
>DASZOA010000310.1:0-6679 GCA_035551055.1 Solirubrobacteraceae bacterium | reverse complement strand
GAGATCGGCGTCGAGCTCGCTGGCCGAGTCCTCGGAGATGCCCTCCTCCAGGAAGATGCTGCCCTCGGGCACGGTGGAGCGCAGCACCGCCGTGGCCTGCACGCGGCTGCCGTTCGAGCTGACCGTCACGCGGTCGCCGTGGGCCACGCCGAGGCGCTGCGCATCGCGCGGGGACAACTCGGCGCGCTGGCGGGCGTGCAGGAACTTCAGCGCGGGCGACAACTCGACCTGGGGCGCGGCCCAGATCGAGCGGAACGTGCCCAGCCGCAGCGCGCCTGCGTCCGTCGGCGCGTGCAGCGGCGTCTCGAGACCGAACGGGCCGATGTCGGCCGCAGGCCACGCCGCCGCCGCCGGCCGCGCCGGCCAGCGCAGGCCGCGACCGCCGAGCTCGTCGAGCGTCAGGCCGGCGTAGAAGGGAACGGCCTCGAAGAGCCGCGCCGAGGCCATCGGGCCGCTCAGCACGCCGAGGTCGTGTCCGAGGCGCGCGGCGACGTCGGCGATGACGCTCCACTCCGCGCGGACCGCCCCCGGGCGCGCGATCCCCGGGCGCAGACGCTGCACGCGCCCGTCGGGGTGCGTGATCGTTCCCTCCTTCTCGGCGTACGCCTCGGCGGGGAAGACGACGGTCGCGTACTCCCACAGCCCCGGCGTCAGGAACTGCGCGTGCGCCACGATGCTCTCGGTGCGCTCGAGCGCCGCGCGCCACGTGCGCCGGCTGGGCAGGTCGCGCAGCGGGTCGACGTGCAGGAGGTACAGCGCGCCGAGCGCGCCCGCCGCGCCGGTCGCGCCGATCGCGGCGCTGTCGAGGCCGTCCGCGCCGACCGGCGCCAGCCCCGGCCCGGCGTTGGGCAGCACGCCGGCCTCGCGCAGGCCGCGGCCGTTCGTGCCGACCGGGAGCTCGAGCAGTCCGGCCCCGTCGTGGCCGGCCTGCACGAGGCGGCCGGCGACGTTGAGCAGCGCGCGGGCGGCGTGCTCGCCGCGCGCGCCGTGGGTCAGGCGCTCGCCGTAGACGATCACGAGATCCTCGCCGGCGTCGGACAGCAGCTCGGCCAGGGCGGTGACCTGCGCCGCGTCGGCGCCCGCCGCCGCGGCCAGCTCGCCGACGACGCCGCTGCCGCCGAGCGCGGCGTTGAGCGCGGCGCAGAAGGCCTCGCCGGCGCCGGGCGCGTAGCGCGCGACGCAGGCGGCGTTGGGGTCCAGCGAGGACGGCCGCGACGTCGCGACCGCGAGCTTGACGCGGTTGCGGCGCATGCCCTTGCGGATGCGCAGGTCGAGGATCGGCGCGTCGTCGACCGGCTCGCAGTCGAGCACCAGCACCGCGTGAGCGAACTCGAGGTCGGCGACCGTGGCCTGCAGCGCCGGCGCGTGCAGCGCGGCGTGCAGCTCGCGCGGCAGCGACCCGCCGGTCCGCGAGTCGACGTTCGGCGAGCCGAGCGCGCCGCGCATGAGCTCCTGCAGCAGCCAGCCCTCCTCGTTCGTCGTCTCCCCGCCGGCGATCGCGGCGCCCTCCGATCCGGCGGCGCTCAGCGCGGCGGCGGCCTCGTCGAGCGCGCGGTCCCAGCTGACCGGCACGAGCTCGCCGTCGATGCGGACGAGCGGGTGCGCGATGCGCTGGTCGACGTGCACCGCCTGGTAGGCGAAGCGGCCCTTGTCACACAGCCAGCCGTCGTCGACCTCGGGATGGTCGCGCGCCTGGACGCGCAGGACGCGCTCGTCGCGGACGGTCAACGCGACATTGCACTGCGACGGGCACAGCGTGCAGACCGAGCCGGCGCCCTCGATGTCCCACGGGCGCGCGCGGAAGCGGTAGGGCTGCGAGGTCAGCGCGCCGACGGGGCACAGATCGATGATGTTGCCGCTGAACGGCGCGACGTAGGGATGGCCGTTGAACGTCGCCACGTACGTGTCGGCGGTGCGCTCCTGCAGGACGAGCTGGTAGTCCTCGGAGATCTCCTGGCTGAAGCGCACGCAGCGGTAGCACAGGATGCAGCGCTCGCGGTCGATCGCGATCAGCGGCGAGAGCTCCAGCGGCTTGACGAAGTGGCGCTTGGGCTCGATGAAGCGCGAGCGACCGGGACCCCAGCCGAAGGCGATGTCCTGCAGCGGGCACTCACCGCCGGCGTCGCAGACCGGGCAGTCCAGCGGATGGTTGATGAGCAAAAACTCGACGATCGCCGCCTGCGCCTCCTTGACGCGATCGGTCTGCGTGTGGACGACCATCCCGTCGCGGACCGGCGTCGAGCAGGCGACCTGCAGCTTCGGGATGCCCTCGATCTCGACGAGGCACTGGCGGCAGGCGCCGACGGGCTGCCCGAGCTTGGGCTCGTAGCAGAAGTACGGGATCTCGACGTCGCCGAGCTTCGCCGCGTCGACGAGCATCATCCCGGCCGGCGCGTTGACCTCCAGGCCGTCGATCGTGAAGGCGATCGTGTCGGGGTTGGGCCTAGGCATCGACCGACCCCTGCACGAGCACCGGATCGGGATCGGGCGGCTCCTCGCCGGCCCAGGGGTTGCGCGCCCGCGCGGCCTCGATGTGGGCCTCGAACTCGTCGCGGAACTTCAGGACCATCGAGCCGATCGGCATCGCCATCGCGTCGCCGAGCACGCACAGGCAGTTGCCGATGATCTGCTCCTGCACGGACGCCATGATGTCGAGGTCCATGGGCGTGGCGAGGCCGGCGTCGACGCGCTCGAGCATCTTGACCGTCCAGCGCGTCCCCTCGCGGCACGGCGTGCACTTGCCGCACGACTCGTGCTCGTAGAACTTCGCGAGCTTCAGCGCGACGTCGACGACGGGCACGCTGTCGTCGACGACGATGATCGCGCCCGAGCCGAGCATCGATCCGGCCTTCGAGAGGCTGTCGAAGTCGTAGGGAACGTCGAGGTCGTCGCCGGTCAGCACCGGCGCCGACGAGCCGCCGGGGAACCACAGCTTGACCTCGCGGCCCTCGGGCGGGCCGCCGGCGAGGTCGTAGATGAGCTCGCGCGAGGGGATGCCCAGCTCGATCTCGTAGTTGCCCGGGCGCCGGACGTTTCCGCTCACCGACACGACCTTCGTCCCGGTCGAGCTCTCGGTGCCGATCTTCGCGTACTGCTCGCCGCCCATCCGGATGATGTGCGGCATCGCCATGAGCGTCTCGACGTTGTTCATGACCGTCGGCCCCTGGTAGAGGCCCTGGACGGCGGGAAACGGCGGCTTCAGGCGCGGGTTGCCGCGCTTGCCCTCCAGCGAGTCGAGCAGGCCGGTCTCCTCGCCGCAGATATACGCGCCGGCGCCGCGGTGCAGCACGAGCGACAGGCCGAAGCCCGATCCGAGGATGTCCTCGCCGAGGAAGCCGGCCGCCTGCGCCTCGTCGAGCGCGGCCTGGATGACGTCGGCCTGCTCGGCGTACTCGCCGCGGATGTAGATGAACGAGCGGCTCGCGCCGGACGCGTAGGCGCCGATCACGATCCCCTCGATGAGCAGGTGCGGGTTCTTCTGCATGAGCTCGCGGTCCTTGAACGTGCCCGGCTCGGACTCGTCGGCGTTGCAGACGAGGTACTTGTCGACCTGCGCCTTGGGGACGAAGGAGATCTTCTTGCCGCTCGGAAAGCCCGCCCCCCCGCGGCCGCGGATGTTCGAGGCGATGATCTCGTCGAGCACCTCGTCGGGGGTCATCTGCGTCAGCGCGGTGCGCAGCGACTCATAGCCGCCGCGGCGGCGGTAGACGTCGAGCGTGTTCAGGCCGGGCTCGTCGATCCCGGCGAAGAGCATCGTGTGGCTCATTCGTCGTCGTCCTCCTCCTCGAGCGGCGGGTGCTCGATCGCGGCCGGCGGACCGGTGACCTCGCCCCCCATCGGCGCCCCGTGGCCGGTCGTCGGCGACAGCGGGTCGGCGGCGCCGGCGACCGCGCGCGCCGCGCCCGGGTCGGTGCTCTGGCGCAGGCGCAGCTGCTTGTCGGGCAGCGGCGGCTGGCCGTCGCGGATCTGCGCGACGAGCTCGGGCACCTCGTCGAGGCCGATCGGCCCGACGTAGACGCCGTCGACGGACGCCATCGGGGCGATGTCGCAGGCGCCGAGGCATTCGAAGTGGCGCACGTTGAAGTTCGGGTCGCCGGCGGTCTCGGTGCACAGCCGGTGGTAGAGCTCGTCGGCGCCGCACAGCGAGCAGGAGATGTTCGTGCAGACGTAGATCGAGTGGCGGCCGACGGGCCGGTTCTCGAACATGTCGTAGAACGTCGCGAGCGAGATGAGGTAGCCGGGCGTCAGGCGCATGACGCAGGCCGTCTGCCAGATCGCCTCGGGCGAGCACCAGCCGTGGTGGCGCTGGGCGGCGGCGAGCGCCGGGATCGTCGCGCTGTGGAAGTCCGGGTACTTCGCCATGTGCGCCTCGATCTCGGCGCGCAGCGGCGCGGGGACGGGCGTCGACGCCGGATCGGGGACTTCGGCGGGGTCCTTCTCGATGTCGACGGCGTCGTCCCAGCCGGGCACGCGCGAGCCGTGCCCGAAGCGCGGGACGTCGCGCTCGGGCGGCGCGGGAACGAGGTCGGCGTACTGGCGCTCGATGGCCGCCGTCGACCCGAGCTCGCGCCGCTTGCGCCGGCTGATCACCGGTCGATGCCTCCGAGGATGGGGTCGAGCATCGCGAGCGTCGCGATGAGGTCGGCGACGTAGGAGCCCTCGGTCATCGCCGCGGTCGCCTGGAGGTTCACGAACGACGGGTCGCGCATGTGCACGCGCGCGGGCTTGGAGGATCCGTCGGAGCGCACGAAGCAGCCCAGCTCGCCGCGCGGCGACTCGATCGGGTAGTAGACCTCGCCGGGCGGCACGCGAAAGCCCTCGGTGACGAGCTTGAAGTGGTGGATCAGCGCCTCCATCGAGGTCGCAAGCTCGTGGCGCGGGGGCAGCGCGACCTTGCGGTCGTCGCTGATCCAGGCGCCCTCGGGCAGGCCGTCGAGCGCCTGCTCGATGATCTTCACCGACTCGTAGATCTCGCCGAGGCGGACGGCGAAGCGGTCCCAGTTGTCGCCGTGGGTGCCGACGGGGATCTTGAAGTCGAAGTGGTCGTAGGAGCTGTAGGGCGTCGCCTTGCGCAGGTCCCACGGGTTGCCGGCGGCGCGCAGCAGCGGGCCGGTGACGCCGAGCGAGAGCAGCTCCTCCTCGCCGAGCGGGCAGACCCCGCGCAGGCGCCGCAGGGCGATCTCGTTGTTGGCCAGCAGGTCCTTGAACTGGTCGACGCGCGACGGCATCAGGGCGCAGAACGCGCGCACCTTCTGCTCCCAGCCCGACGGCACGTCCTCGGCCACGCCGCCGACCTGGATGTAGCGCGTGTGCATGCGCTGGCCGCTGGACTGCTCGAAGAGGTCGTTGACGAGCTCGCGGTCGCGGAAGCCGTACCAGAACACCGAGATCGCGCCGAGGTCGAGCGCGCTCGTCGCGAGCCAGACGAGGTGGCTCAAGATCCTGTTGAGCTCGAGGTGGATGACGCGCAGGTACTGCGCCCGCGGCGGCACCTCCAGCTCGAGCAGCGTCTCCGTCGCGCAGCAGAACGCCATCGCGTTGAAGTAGTACGCCAGGTAGTCCATCCGCTCGACGACGGGGATCGCCTTCCAGTAGTTCTTGTCCTCGGCCGTCTTCTCGATTCCGGTGTGGACGTAGCCGATGATCGGCTTGACGTCGCGCACGACCTCGCCCTCGAGCGTGACCAGCAGGCGCAGCACCCCGTGCGTGGCGGGGTGGTGGGGGCCGACGTTGAGCGTGAGCAGCTCGTAATCGCGCTCGCCGCTGTCGAGGCGCTCGACCGGCGCCATCGTGATCGACTCCTCGAGCTGGCGGTAGTCGGAGGCAGTCCGCGTGACGTCGGTGCTCATGACCGGAACCTACCCCTCGGCTCGATGCCGGCGATCGTCCGGCGACGATGTGTCGTCATTGCGTGTACGCCGTCCCTTCGGCCTCGTCGATCGTGAACAGCACGGGCTCGCCCCCGACGGGGAAGTCGCGCCGCTGCGGGAAGCCCTCGTAGTCCTCGGGCATGAGGATCCGGCGCATGTCGGGGTGGCCCTCGAAGATCACGCCGAACATGTCGTAGACCTCGCGCTCCTGGTGGTCGGCGGTCGGCCAGTGCGGCGTCACCGACGGGACGACGGGGTTGTCGAGCGGCACGCGCAGCTGCACCGTCAGGCGGTCGACAGAGCTCATGTCCAGCAGCTCGTAGTGCACCCCGAGGCGCGGCTCCTCGGGGTGGTAGTCGACGCCGTGCACGGACATCAGCGCGTTGAAGCCCTTCCCCCGCAGGTGCTCGAGCGTCGGGCCGATCGCCGCCGGGTCGACCTCGATCGTCCCCTTGTCGCGGAAGTAGGCCGTGTCGAGGACCGAGCCCGCGTTGACCTCGCTCAGCTCCTGGGCGAGCAGCTCGAGGCCGACGATGTCAGGCACCCTGGGCGCTCCCCGGGGTCTGTCGGAAGACGTTGACCGCCGTCTCCTGGTCGTCTCCGGGCACGAGCTCCTCGGTGCCGTGCGCCTGATGACCCTCGCGCCAGGCCATGTCGGGGTCCTCCTGGATCATCTTGCGCAGTCTGAGGATGCCGTGCATGAGCGCCTCCGGCCGCGGCGGGCAGCCGGGCACGTGGACGTCGACCGGCATGAACTTGTCGGCGGGCACGAGCGAGTAGTTGTTGAAGACGCCCATCGAGCTCGAGCA
>DASZOA010000309.1:0-2182 GCA_035551055.1 Solirubrobacteraceae bacterium | reverse complement strand
CAGGATCGTGGCGAGCCTGGCGGCCGGCGCTGCGCTGCTCACCGGCTTCGTGGCGTGGGAGCTGCGCGCGCGGGCGCCGATGGTGCCGATGCGCTTCTTCGGGCGGCGCGACTTCGCGGTCGCCAACGCGGCGTCCCTGCTGGCGAACTTCGGGATGTTCGGCTCGATCTTCCTGCTCTCGCAGTTCTTCCAGACCGCTCAGGGGCTCTCTCCGCTCGACGCCGGGCTGCGCGTGCTGCCGTGGACGCTCATGCCGATGATCGTCGCTCCCGTCGCCGGCGCGCTGTCGGACCGGATCGGCGGGCGCCAGCTCATGGCGGCGGGGCTCGCGCTGCAGGCCGCCGGCCTCGCCTGGAGCGCGGCGGTGACCGCGCCCCACGCGGCGTACGCGACCCTCATCGTGCCGTTCGCGGTCACCGGGATCGGCATGGGGATGTTCTTCGCCCCGCTCGCCAGCACCGTCCTCGGCTCCGTCCGGCCTGCCGACGAGGGCAAGGCGTCCGGCGTCAACAACGCGGTGCGCGAGGTCGGGGGGCTGCTCGGCGTGGCCGTGCTCGCCTCGATCTTCGCCGGCGCGGGTGGCTACGCGACGCCCGAGGCGTTCGGCGACGGCCTCGTGCCGGCGACCTGGGCGGGGGCCGCGGTCGTCGGCGCCGGCGCCGTCGTCACGCTCGTGCTTCCGCGCCGTCGCACCGCCCTCACCGCGCCAGGCCCGCTGCCGAGCGCGGATGCGCGAGCGCGTCCACGAGCTGCGTCCGCGAGCTGATGTCAAGCTTGCGAAACGCGTTGCTGAGGTGCATCTCGACGGTGCGCAACGTCACGAAGAGGGCCTGGGCGATCTCGCGATTGCCCAGGCCCTCGGCCGCCATCGCGGCCACGCGGCGCTCGCTGGGCGTCAGCGACTCGACCCCGGACAGCGCTCCGGAGCGCGGCTTGGCGCCCGCGGCCAGCAGCTCGTCGCGGCCCTGCTGCGCGAGCAGCCCGGCGCCGCAGCGCTGAGCGAGCTCCGCCCCGCCGCGCAGCACCGCACGGGCGTCGACGCGCTTTCCGGCGCGGCGCAGAGCGGCGCCGAGCTCGATCTGGGTGCGCGCGCGCTCGAGCTGGGCGGGTGACGTGTCGAGCACCTCGAGGGACTCGCGCAGCAGCGCGATGCCGGGCTTGCCGCCGCGCGCGAGGCCGAGCACGCGCAGGGCCCGCCCGATTGGCCGCGCCGATCCCCAGCGGCGCGCGAGCTCGAGCTCCTCGGTCGCAAGCCGGCGTGCTGCAGCGGCGTCGCCGGCGGCGAGGAGCGCGACCGCCTCCTGCGAGCGCCAGCGCGCCAGCGCGGGATTGCGGAAGCCGACCGCCTCCAGCGCGCTGCCGCAGGCACGCGCGTCCGCGATCGCGGCATCGTTGTCGCCGCTGGCGAAGCTCAGCATCCCGCGCGCGGACAGCAGCGGCACCAGGCCGAAGCTCGCGGGCAGCGCGCCGTCGGCGCCCGCCGCGCGCAGCGTCGCGGCGGCCGCGTCGAGCATCCCGCGCTCGACGAGCACCTCGGCGAGCAGGCCGTGGGCGAGCGGCATGATCATCGCCCGCGGGTCGGGGACCGCGTCGACGGACGCGCGCGCGTCCGCCTCGGCCTCGGCGAGATTGCCGGTCATGTGGAGGATGGAGGCCCGCACCATCGACGCCCCCGAGAACTGGTACGCCGCGCCGCGTCTGCGCGCGTCTGCGATCGCCTGAGCGACGAGCCGCAGGGCGAGCTCGTGGCGCTCGGCGTGCATGAGGGTGGAGACCGCGCCCCACAGGCTCCAGCTCGGCGCCGCCTCGGTCGACAGCCCGTCCGCGAGGGCCTCCTCGGCGAGGCGGACGGCCTCCTCGAGCCGCTCGCCGCGGAGCATCGTGGCGTAGGCCTTGAGGCCGAGCAGCATCCGGGCGCCGGCGTCGGCGGCGCCGTTGACGTCGAGGTCGGCCAGGCGCGCGTGAGCCGCGCTGTGCAGCTCGGGCACCCGCACCGCGGCCGAGCAGAAGTCGGCCTCGAGCGTGCGGCGCAGTGCGCCGTCGTCGAGCGGCGCCTCCGCCAGCGCCGCTTCGAGCTGCGCGACGGCCTGCTGCTCCTGCGAGCGCCAGATGAGGCCCCGGGCGAGCTGGCGCCGCAGCGTCGCCCGGCGTCGCGGCTCGTCGACGAGGGTCAGCGCCTCCT
>DASZOA010000308.1:0-2171 GCA_035551055.1 Solirubrobacteraceae bacterium | reverse complement strand
TAGAGGTCGGGCACGACGTCCTCGTGATCGCAGGCGAAGGTGCGACCGGTGCGCCCGAGGCCGGACTGGATCTCGTCGGCGATCAGCAGGGCGCCGTGCTCGCGCGTCAGGCGCCGCGCCGCCCGCAGGTAGCCGTCGGGGGGCACGATCACGCCGGCCTCGCCCTGGATCGGCTCGACGAGCAGCGCGACGACGTCGTCGGCGTGCGCGCTCAGCGCGGCCGCGAGCGCGCGTTCGTCGCCGAACGGCACGCTGACGAAGCCCGGCGTGAACGGGCCGAAGCCGTCGCGCGCGAGGGGATCGCCGGAGAACGAGACTATCGTCGTCGTGCGCCCGTGGAAGTTGCCGTCGCAGACGATGATCGTGGCGCGGCCGGGCGCGACGCCCTTGACCTCGTAGCCCCACTTGCGGGCCGCCTTGATCGCGGTCTCGACGGCCTCGGCGCCCGTGTTCATCGGCACGACGCGGTCCTTGCCGGTCAGCGCCGCGAGGTCGCGCGCGAACGGGCCGAGCTGGTCGTTGGAGAACGCGCGGCTCGTCAGCGTCACGCGCCCCAGCTGCTCCTGCGCGGCGGCGACGAGGCGCGGGTGGCGGTGGCCGAAGTTCAGCGCGCTGTAGGCGCTGAGCGCGTCGAGGTAGCGGCGACCGCGATCGTCTCGCACCCACGCTCCCTCGGCGTACGTGACCGTCACCGGCAGCGGGTGGTAGTTGCGCGCCGCGTAGCGGTCGGCGAGGGCGGCGCCGTCGGCGTCCGCGCCGGAGAGCGCGACGTCGAGCGCGAGCGTCAGGCAGCGCGGCCCGCCGCCGGCCTTGAGGAACTCCGCGACGTCGACGACGACGGGCTCGAGGTCGCGCGCGCGCAGCTCGGCCGCCAGCCGCGGCGAGCAGGCGGGCATGACGACGGTGCGCCCGACGACGACGGCGTTCGCGCTGAAGGCGTCGGCCTCGGCGTCGCTGAGCACGATCGGGTCGGGGACGAGCTGGGCGAGCAGGCGCGCTCCGTCGGCATCGAGCTTCTGCGGGGCGACGAGCGCCGAGCGCGCGTCCAGCGGGCAGAAGACGATGTCGACGTGGTAGAAGCGCTCGTCGACGAGCTCGACGGGCAGGATGCGCGCCTCGACGATCCGCGCGAGCTCGACGTACGCCGACGCCGAGGACCGCGTGCGATAGCCGCCGACGAGCGTGCCGCCGAAGGGCAGGCCGTCGCCCGCCCCCTCCTGGACGACGTCCTCGCTCAGCCGCCGGATGCGGTGGCCGCGCGCGCGGAACCACGCCTCGGCGTGCGCGGGTTCGGCGCGGCGCTCCGGGTGGCGCATGCGCGCGGGCACGAAGCTGTCGCCGTCGACGATGCCGAGGTTGGCGGTGAAGACGAGGTCCGGCAGCCCGGGCCGCGGTTCGAGGAGCTCGATCTCCGCCCCCGCCGTGCGCAGCGCTGCCACGAGCGCCTCCCACTGGCGTTGCGCGCGGGCGCGATCGACCTGCACGGCGACGTCCATCCAGGGGTTGATGGCGTAGGAGACGTCGAAGTGCGTCGGCGGGCACATGAGGTAGCGCCGCCCCCAGGGGAGGTCTGAGCTCATGAGTGGATGGTGGCTCGGGGCGGCGGTGGAGGCAAGGCGTTCGCTTGCCGTATTGGTGAAGATTCTTGCGTATTGGCAAGGATGGCATAGAAATCTTGCTCGTACGAGTTCTGCTACGGCGCGAACGAACGTCGCGCGACCGACGGCGCGTGCTTCGGAGTCGCGAGCGTGAACGGCGACGGGCAACGCGAGCGCATGTCGTTCAAGCGCGCGGGCGCCGACGATCAGGGCTACGCCAGCAGCTCTACCGATCCCGAGCAGGGGCGCGCTCGCACCGAACGGGGCGTTACCGGGTCGCGTGCTCGACGATCGGGTGATCGAGTGACATCTCGTCGGCTGGCGCGGATCGATGCGTCGCTCGAGCACGATATGCGTGATCGAGTGACACGCGGCTCGAAGCCGGGCGTCCACGTGTCACTCGAGCATCCGGTTCCGCGTGGGCGCGCCGTCGATCAGGCGCGCGACGCCCTGCGCATGTGGGCCTCGAGCGCCAGCAGGCCGATCAGCAGCCCGGCGAGGCCGGCGACGAACACGTACGTGAGCTCGTTGGACGTGTCGAAGCTGCCCCAGTCGCGGGCGGCGGCGACCAGG
>DASZOA010000307.1:0-5479 GCA_035551055.1 Solirubrobacteraceae bacterium | reverse complement strand
CGTCTTCCTCGCGCGGATCGGTCCAGAGGCGCTCGGGCTCCGAGCGCCGCCGGCGAGGCTCGTCGTCTGTCATGGGCTGCACGGTAGGACGAGGATGTCAACACTGCGTAAGTTGCGCGTCGCTCTTCGTAAGACGCGCGTAAGAGCGGCAAGGCGGGGGTTGGCGGGGATTCGGACTTAAGCCGCCGACCGGCCGCGCCGATGAGGGGCACACGAGGCGGTCGCGGGCCGCGACCGCGAAGACTCAAGGGGGATTCCACATGCAGCCGCGCTCCAGCGCGCGCCGAGCGAGCACGCCTGCGCTCGGCCGCGTCGCCCTCAGGCATCCATGGCCCGTGCTGTCGGCGTGGCTCGCCATCGTGGCGGTACTCGGGATCGTCGGGCTCGGCATCGAAGGCCGGCTCTCGCCCAGCGCGCTGCAGGTCTCCGACTCGGAGTCGGGGCGCGCACGCGCGCTCATCGGCGGCAGCTTCGGCGATTCGGCGACCGTGCCGGTCCTGCTGCGCGGCCCACGGGCGGCGGTCAAGACCCAGGGCAAGGAGATTGCGAGGCGCCTCGCCCGCCGGCCCGGCGTGCGGGTGCTGAGCCCGTGGTCGGCATCGTCGCGGCGCAGCGCGCTGCGGCCATCCGGCGAGCGCGCCCTGCTGCTGCTGTCGGTCGCGGGGTCGCGCGAGCAGATCGCGCGGCGCAGCGCGGCGGCGCAGCGCCTCGTGGCGGCGCGGACGTCGGCGCCGGTGCGCGCCACGGTCACCGGCCTGCCGCTGCTGTCGAGCGAGGGCACGCGGCTGTCGTTGTCGGCGATCCGTCGCGCCGAGCTGATCGCCCTGCCGCTGCTCTTCGTCGCGCTGCTGCTCGTCTTTCGATCGCTCGCGGCCGCGGCGATCCCGGCGGCCTTCGGCGCGGCCACGATCGCGTCGTCGACCGGGCTGCTGTCGCTGCTCGCCGGCGTCGTGCAGCTCGACGCGTTCGCGCTGGCGATCTCGTGCATGGTCGGTCTCGCGCTCGCCGTCGACTACTCGCTGCTGCTCGTGTCGCGCATGCGCGAGGAGGCCGGCGAGCGGCCCGATGCCGACGTCCGCGCGGCCATCGGCCGATCCGTCGCGCCGACGACCCGAACCGTGGCGGTCGCGGCCGCGGCGATCGTCGTCGCGATGGCGGTTGCCGCGACCCTCTCGGCGGGCACCGGACTGCTGGCCGCCGCCGTGGGCGTCAGCGTCGTGGCGGTCGTGTCGGCGGCGACCGCGATGCTCGTCGTCCCGGCGATCCTCGTCGTCGCGGGCGGGAGCCTGCGCCGTCGCGCGCCGGCGAGCGCCGCGGCCGACGGCACGAGCGCGAAGGTCGCCCGCGCGGCGATGCGCCGCCCGCTGCTCGGGCTCGTCGCGGTGGCGCTGCTGCTGGCCGCCTGCGTCCCGGTCCTCGGCCTGCGCAGCGGCGCTCCGACCCCGGATTCGCTGCCGTCCGACAGCCCGGCGCGGGCCGATCACGACGTGCTCGCCGACGCGATGGGCGCCGGCTGGACGCAGCCGTTCGAGATCGTCGCCGTGACGCACCGCGGCCCGGTCACGACCCAGCCGCGGCTCGCCGAGCTCGCGCGCGTGCAGCGCCGGCTCGCGCGGGACCCCGCGGTGCGGGCCGTGCTCGGCCCGGGCGCGATCGCCCGCTCGGCCGCGCAGCTGCGCAGAAGCGGACGCACGGCGCTGGCCGCCGGCCGCGCCACCCCGCGCGAGGGCGGGCGCCTGCGCAAGCTCGACGAGGGCGTCAGCTCGGCCGCCGACGGTGCCGGGTCGCTGCGCAGCGCGCTCTCGGGTGCGACGTCGGCCGCCGGCCGCGCGGCGGCCGGATCGCGCAGGCTCGAGGGCGGCGTCGGCGAGCTGAAGTCGGGACTCGACGGAGCCGGAAGCGGAGCCCACCGGCTGGCGGGGAAGCTCAGCGACGCACGCAGCGGCGCCGGCGACCTGGCGTCGCGCTCGGGAGCCGTCGGCGACGGGGCGCGCCGCCTGCGAGACGGCGCGCGCTCGCTGCGCGACGGGCTGAGCAGGCTGGCCGGCGGCGCGCACTACCTCGAGGGCCGCCTGCAGGTCCGTGCCGGGAGCCTGGAGCGCGCGCAGGCCGGCGTCCGCGCGCAGCGCCGGCAGGCCGACGATGCGCTCGCCGCCGCCGAGCGCTCGATCGCGCCGACGACGGCCGCCGGTCTGCGCGCTCGCAGCGCGCTCGCCAGGGCGCGCCGGGCGCTCGCCGGCGATGCGGCCGCCGCGCTCGACGAGCCGCTGCGCCAGATCGCGCTCGATGCCCAGTACGCGGGGAGGATCGCGAGCGCGACGCCGACGAACGAGGCGGCCCGGCTGGCGACCGCGGTCGGCGGCCTCACCGAGAGCGCCCAGGCGATCACCCGCAGCGTGCGTGAGCTCGGCGGCACCGTCGGCGCGCTGACGCAGGGCAACGACGAGCTCGCCCGGATGCTCGGCCGGCTCGACGCCGGCGCGGGCCGGATCACCAGCGCGCTCGGCGCCGTTCGCACCGAGGCCGACGGCTTCGCCACCGGCGCACGCGCCGGAGAGCAGCGCGCCGGCCGGCTCGCGAGCGGCCTCGACGACGCCCGCAGCGCGGTCAGGGGCCTGAGCAGGTCGGGCGGCGGCGCCGCGGCGCCACGCAGCGCGCGCGCGAGCTTCTTCGACTCCGGCTACTTCCTGCTCGCCGCGCTCGAGAGCGGCGGCGGCAAGCCGATCGGCGTCAACATCGACCGCGGCGGCCAGGGCGCGCGGATCGTCGTCGTGCCCCGCTACAAGGCCTCCGACCCGCGCACCCAGGCCCTGTACCGGCGTCTGCGTACGGCGACCGCGCAGCTGGGCGCGTCGCTCGGTGCGCAGGCCGCCGTCGGCGGGCCGGCGGCGCTGCTCGCCGACTACAACTCGGTCGCAGGCGACCGGCTGCCGCTCATCGTGATCGTCCTGACGCTCGCGACGGCCCTGCTGCTCGGCGTGCTGCTGCGCTCGATCGTCGTCCCGATCGTCGGCGTCGTCGTGAACCTGCTCGCCGTGGGCGCGACGCTCGGCCTGCTCGCACTGCTCTTCCAGGGCGACGCGCCGCTGCTCGGCGGGCCCGGAACGATCGACGCGCTGGCGGTGACCGCGATCTTCGGCGTCGTCTTCGCGCTGTCGATCGACTACCAGGTGTTCATCCTCACCCGCGTGCGCGAGGAGTGGCTGCGCTGCGGCGACGAGGAGCGCGCGCTGCGCGTCGGGCTGTCGCGGACCGCCCGCGTCGTCACCGGCGCGGCGCTCAGCATGCTCGGCGTCTTCGTCGCGTTCGGGCTCGCCGACGTCGCCAGCGTGCGCCAGTTCGGGGTCGGCCTCGCGATCGCCGTGATCATCGACGCGACGCTCGTGCGCCTCGTCCTGATGCCGGCCGCCCTGCTCGTCGCCGGCGAGTGGACGTGGTTGCGGTCGCGGCGCGACGACGAGGCGGACGGGGTTCGCGCGTACCCGCCGATGCCGGCGGTTGCGGCCGGCGAGTAGCGGCGAGCGCTCCCGTCGGCCGGCGACCTCGGGAGACCGGCAAGTCGCGCCGGCGCGGCGGGTCAGATCGAGCGCGCCAGCGTGCGCTCGAGCCCGAGCAGCGCATCGGCCAGCGCGACGGGGTCGGTCGCGATCGCCAGGTGCCCTGCCCCGGGGACCTCGGCCACCGGCCAGCCGCGCCCGCGGGCGTCGGCGGCGCTCTGCGCGTGGGGCTGGTCGCTCAGCAGCACGTATCCGCACGGGCGCGCGTGCCAGCCGCTCGGGAGCGGTACGTCCGCTTCGAAGTAGGACAGCGGCAGGGCCGGCATCTCCTCCTCGAGCACGGTGCGCAGGCGATCGTCGGGGACGAGCTCGCGCATCCACTGCTCACCGAGCCAGCTCGACCACGGCGGCAGCACGCCGTCGGCGGCGAGCGCGCGCAGCTCCTCGATGAGCTGCGCCGGGGCGAGGCGCGTGCTGCCGATGGGTGGCGGCAGGAACGCGTCGACGAAGACGAGCCCGGCGACGTCGGCGCTGAGGGCGTCGGCGAGCATCGGCAGCAGCACGCCGCCGCCGCTGTGGCCGACGAGGACGAGCGGAGTCGCGATCGGCTCGGCGGCGGCGCGCACGGCGTCCTGCATCGCACCCCACGGCGGCGCTTCTGCGGCGGCGACTCCGAGCAGCGCGGGGACCGCCGCCGTGCGCCCGCGCCGCTCGAGCTCGCGTGCGACCGGCGCCCAGCTCGTCGGCCCGAGGAGCGGACTGTGGATCAGCACGAAGGCCGATTCGCGCTCCGGGGCGGGCACCGCCGCAGTATGCCCCCCGGGCCCGACGGGTGAGAGCCCCCGTATCTTCTGGCGATGAACGGCTCGGCCGTGCTGCTGACGCGGAGGCAGGTGGTCGCGTTTCGCGTCGCGCGTCACCACCTGGTTGAGCACCTCGGTCGAGACGGGGCCCAGGCCGCGGCGTGGGTGGGGCTGCAGGACACGCCGCCGGGCACCGCCGCGCTCGCGTTGGCTGCGCGGGCCGACGCCGCTCCCGACGCTCGACGAGCTGGTCCTGGTGCCGAGCGTCCGCGGCGCTCCGTTGGCGGTCGCCGAGCGGGATCTCGGCGTCTTCACCGCCGGGCTCGAGCCGCCCGACGAGGAGGCGGCCCGGGGTCAGCGGGGCGCGAAGGCCATGATCTCGATGCGGTGCCCGGCCGGCGAGCGGACGCACGCCCGCGGCGAGCCCCAGTGCCGCGTGCGCGGCTCCGGCTCGAAGCCCGCGGCGCGCAGCGCGGCCAGCGTCGCGTCGTAGTTCGCCGCGACAACCGCGACGTGGCCCGCGGGCGCGGCGACGGGCTCGTCGGTGTAGAACAGGCGGATCTGCGTGCCTACGGCCTGCATCCAGGTCGTGCGGCCAGTGAGCGCGTCGCGCGGTGAGCGCGTGACGGCCGGTCGGCCTGCCCTCACCCGCGGCGGTCGCGCACGGTGATCCTCACTGCCGCGCTCGTCGTGACGGCACCGCCATCGTCGGTCGCCCTCGCGCGGAGGCTGTGGGTCCCGGAGGTGGCCTTCCTCCACGTGAACGAATATGGCGCCGTGGTGTCCTCGCCGAGCTTGGTCACCCCGTCGTTGCTGAAGAACTCGACCTTCCTCACGCTGCCATCGCTGTCGCTCGCGGTGGCGCCGATCGTGACCGGCTCCTTCCAGCCGAACACGTCGCCGTCGCCAGGCGCGGTGATCGCCACCGCCGGCGGCGCATTTGACGCCCTCACGGTGATGCCGACGGGGGCGCTCACCGCCGTCCTGCCGTCGTTGTCGGTCGCGCGCGCCGTGAGCGAGTACGTGCCCGCGGGGACCCCCGTCCAGGTGTACGCGTAGGGCGCGGTGCCGTCCTCGCCGAGCTTCGCGGTGCCGTTGAAGAACTCGACGTTGGTGACGGTCCCATCGGCGTCCGAGGCGTGGGCGGCGATCGCGACGGTCGCCGGCGCGTCGAACGTG
>DASZOA010000306.1:0-7268 GCA_035551055.1 Solirubrobacteraceae bacterium | reverse complement strand
CCTCGGTCATCGCGACGCCGAGCAGGATGCGGTCGAGGCCCGCCTGCCAGGTCCCGGCGGCGTGCTGGCGCTCGACGATGTCGAGGGCGCGGCGATCGAGCTCGCCGGCCGGCTGGCCGAGCTCGTCGACCGGCTCGGCGGCGCGCTGCGTGCGCTCCGCGGGCCGCTGACGGCCGAGGGCTGGGCGATCGCGATCGCCGAGGCGGCGGCGATGCTCACCGACGCGTCCGGGCGCGAGGCCTGGCAGCACGTCGAGCTCGGGCGCCTGCTCGACGAGATCGTCGACGAGGCGGGCGGCGGCGCCACGCCGCTGTCGCTGCCCGAGGTCCGCGCGCTGCTCGCCGGCCGCCTGGCGGGCTCGGCCACGCGCGCGAACTTCCGCACCGGCCATCTGACGATCTGCACTATGCTGCCGATGCGGTCGGTCCCGCACCGCGTCGTCTGCCTGCTCGGCCTCGACGACGACGTCTTCCCGCGCGCCAGCGCGCGCGACGGCGACGACCTCATGCTCGCCGACCCGCACGTCGGCGAGCGCGACCCGCGCCGCGAGGACCGCCAGCTGCTGCTCGACGCGCTGATGGCCGCCGGCGAGCGGCTGATCGTCACGTACACCGGCCGCGACGAGCGCTCCAACGAGCCGCGCCCGCCCGCGGTGCCGATCGGCGAGCTGCTCGACGCCGTCGAGCTGACCGTGCGCCCCGCCGAGGACGGTCGCCCCGTCCGCGAGCGCGTCGTCGTGCGCCACCCCCTGCAGCCCTTCGATTCGCGCGCGTTCGCCGCCGGCGCACTGCAGGACGACCGCGTCTGGAGCTTCGATCCCGTCGCGCTCGACGGCGCCCGGGCGCTGCGCGGCGAGCGCCGCCCGCCGCCGCCGTTCCTCGCCGGCCCGCTGCCGCCCGCCGACACGCGGCTCGTCGAGCTCGACGCGCTCGTCGCGTTCGCCGGCCGTCCGGTCCGCGCGTTCCTGCGCCGGCGGCTCGGGATCGCCGTCGCCGGCGAGGACGACGAGATCGACGATGCCCTGCCCGTCGAGCTCGACGGCCTGCAGCGCTGGGCCGTCGGCCAGCGCGTGCTCGACGAGGTCCTGCGCGGCGTGCCGCTCGACGAGGCGCTCGCCGCCGAGCAGGCGCGCGGGTCGCTGCCGCCGGGCGCGCTCGCCCGCGCGGTCGTCGACGGGGTGCGTCCGATCGTCGAGCTGCTCGCGGCCTGCGCCGGCGAGGCGCGCAGCGAGGGCGGCGACCCCGCGCCGGTCGACGTCCGGCTGGACCTGCCCGCGGGCCGCCTGCTGTCGGGCACGGTGCCCGGCGTGCACGGGGACGTCGTGCTCGCCGTCGCCTACTCGAAGGTCGACCCGCGCCACCGGCTCGCCGCCTGGGTGCGCTGGCTGGCGCTGACCGCCGCACAGCCCGAGCGTCCGTTCGCGGCCGTGACGATCGGCCGCGCGCGCGAGGGCGCGCGCAACGCCGCCGTGACGATCGTCCGCCTGCCGCCGCACCCCGGCGGGCCGGACGAGCGCGGCGCGTTCGCGCTCGACCGCCTCGCCGAGCTGCTCGACCTGCACGACCGCGGGATGCGCGAGCCGCTGCCGCTGGGCTGCCGGACGTCGGCCGCGTACGCGCGCGCGACGATGGCGGGGAGGGACGCCGTCAAGGCGGCGGCGCGCCAGTGGGAGTCGGCCTTCAGGTTCACCGGCGAGGACCAGGCGCCCGAGCACGAGCTCGCGCTCGGTGGTCGGCGGCGCTTCGAGGAGCTGCTCGAGGCGCCCCCGCGCGACGACGAGCACGGCGACGGCTGGGCGGCCGACGAGGCGAGCCGGTTCGGCCGCCTGGCGCGGCGCCTCTGGGCGGGCCCGCTTGCCTGGGAGGAGTTCGACGACCGATGATCGTCGACCCGCAGCCGTTCGACGTGTGCGGGCCGCTGCCGACCGGCGTCACGGTGCTCGAGGCGAGCGCCGGGACCGGCAAGACGTTCACGATCGCGGCGCTCGCCGCGCGCTACGTGGCCGACGCCGTTCCGCTCGAGCGCCTGCTGCTCGTCACGTTCACCCGGATGGCGACCGGCGAGCTGCGCGAGCGCGTGCGCGAGCGCCTCGTCTCCGCCGAGCAGGGCCTGTCGCGCGTGCTCGCCGGCGGGCCGCAGGCGGGCGGCGACCGCGTGCTCGCGCTGCTCGCCGACGGCGACGAGCCGACGCTGCACGCCCGCCGCGAGCGCCTCGCCCGCGCGGTCGCCGACTTCGACGCCGCCACGATCGCCACGACGCACGGCTTCTGCCAGGAGGTCCTGCACGGGCTCGGCGTCGCGGGCGACCACGAGGCCGACGCGACGCTCGTCGAGGACCTCTCCGACCTCGTCACCGAGGTCGTCGACGACCTCTACGTGCGCCGCTTCCACTGGGCGCCCGGCATCGCCTTCGACCGCAGCCAGGCGCTCGCGATCGGCCACGCGGTCGTCGCCAACCCGTCGACGCGCCTGGAGCCCGCCGCCGCGCCGCCGCACACGACGGCGGCGATGCGGCTGCGCCTCGCCTGCGCGGTGCGCACGGAGGTCGAGCTGCGCAAGCGGCGGCTGGGGATCCTCGGCTACGACGACCTGCTGGCGAGGCTGAACAGCGCGCTCGACGGCGAGGCCGGCGGCGAGATCGGCGCGCGCCTGCGCGATCGCTACGCGGTCGTGCGCGTCGACGAGTTCCAGGACACCGACCCCGACCAGTGGCGGATCCTGCAGCGCGCGTTCGGCGCCGGCGAGACGACGCTCGTGCTCATCGGCGATCCGAAGCAGGCGATCTACGCCTTCCGCGGCGCGGACGTCTACGCCTATCTCGACGCGGCGCGGCGGGCCGGAACGCAGCGCACGCTCGACGTCAACTGGCGCTCGGACCAGCGCCTGATCGACGCGCACGACGCGCTGCTCGGCGGCGCGCGGCTGGGCCACGAGCAGATCGTCTACCGCCGGGTCCGTGCGGCCGACGCGCACCGGACGGCGCGACTGCGCGGCGCGCCCGTCGACGCGCCGCTGCGCGTGCGGATCGTCGACCGCGGCTGCGCCGACATCGAGCTGACCCCGCGAGGCTTCGCCGCCGCGCCGTCGGCGCGGGCGCACGTGGCCGGCGACGTGGCCGACGACGTCGTGCGACTGCTGTCGGCGCCCGCCGCGACGATCGACCTGCGCGACGGCGACGGCGGCTCGCTCGGCAGCGAGCGCCTGCGCCCGCGCCACGTCGCGGTGCTCGTCCACGCCCACAATCGCGCGACGCTCGTGCGCGACGCGCTGCGCGAGCGCGGCGTCCCGGCGGTCATCAACGGCGCGGGCAGCGTCTTCGCGACCCCCGCCGCGCGCGACTGGCTGGTCCTGCTCGAGGCGATCGAGCGGCCCGAGTCCCCGCCGCGCGCGCACGCCGCGGCGCTGACGCCGTTCGTCGCCTGGGACGCGGCGCGCGTCGCGACCGCGCCCGACGACGAGCGGGAGGAGCTTCACCGCCGGCTGCATGCCTGGGCGCGCGTGCTGCGCGAGCGCGGCGTCGCGGCGCTGGCCGAGGCGATCGTGCGCGGCGAGGACCTGCCGGCGCGGATGCTCGCCGTGACCGACGGCGAGCGGCGGCTGACCGACCTGCGCCACGTCGCCCAGCTGCTGCACGCGGCGGCGACGAGCGAGGGGCTCGGCGCCGCGGCGCTGACGGCGTGGCTGCGCCAGCGCGTCGCGCGCGCCGAGCAGGAGACCGAGGACGTCGAGCGCACGCGGCGCCTGGAGTCCGACGACGAGGCCGTGCAGGTGCTGACCGTCCACCGCAGCAAGGGCCTGGAGTTCCCGATCGTGTACTGCCCGTACCTCTGGGAGCCCGGCTGGATCCCGAAGGATCCCGCCCCCGTGTTCTTCCACGATCCCGCGCACGCCGACGCGCGCACGCTCGACGTGGGGCTCGACGGCGGCGACTTCGCGCGGCACGTGGCGCTGCACCGCGGCGAGGAGCGCGGGGAGGACCTGCGGCTGCTGTACGTCGCGCTGACGCGGGCGCGCCACCAGACGGTCGTCTGGTGGGCGGGCTCCTACGACAGCCGCGAGTCCCCGCTCGGCCGCCTGCTGTTCGCGCGCGCAGAGGACGGAACGGTTGCGCTGCAGGCGCCGCGGCCGCCGAGCGACGACGGCGCCGAGGCGCGCCTGCGCGAGCTGGCCGGCGTCGCGCCCGAGGGCTGCATCGCCGTCGAGCGAACGGGGGACGGCACGCCCGCCCGCTGGTCGCCGCCGCGGCGCGAGGGCGGCTCGCTGTCGGCGCGCGCGCTCGGCCGCGGACTGGACCAGCGCTGGCGGCGCACGTCGTTCTCGGACATCGTCGCGGCGACGCACGAGGCGCGCGTCGACAGCGAGCCGGAGGTCGCGGTGCTCTCCGACGAGCCCGACGAGCCCGGCGCGAGCGCGATCCCGCCGCCCGGCGCCGCGGACGGGGCTCGCTCGGGCGAGCCGTCGGGTGCGCCGCCGGCGCCCGCGGCGGTCGTCGCGGCGGAATCGGACGAGGAGGCCGTGCTGCGCTCCGTGCCCTCGCTGCTCGGCGAGCTGCCGGTCGGCCGGCGCGTCGGCACGCTCGTGCACGAGGTGCTCGAGGCGACCGACTTCGCGGCCGCCGAGCTCGACGCCGAGCTGACGGCGCGCGTCGCGGCGGCTCGCGCGCGGCGGACGATCGACGTCGGTGACTCCGAGCGGCTCGTGGCCGGCCTGCGCGCGATGCTCGAGACCCCGCTCGGGCCGGCGCTGAGGGGCGCGCGGCTGCGCGACATCGCGCGCGCCGACCGCCTCGACGAGCTTCAGTTCGAGCTGCCGCTGGCGGGCGGCGACGATCCGACCGGCCGCCTTGAGCTGCAGGCGATCGCGGCGCTGCTCGGCGAGCACCTGCCGGCCGGCGACCCGCTCGCCGCCTATGCGCCGCGCCTCGCCGATCCCGGCCTGCGCGCGAGCGTGCGCGGCTACCTGACGGGCTCGCTGGACCTCGTCGTGCGCGTGCCCGGCACGGGCGCCCACCCGGCGTTCGCGGTCGTCGACTACAAGACCAACTGGCTGGGGGTCGCCGGCGAGCCGCTGACCGCGTGGAACCACCGCCCGCAGGCGCTCGCCGCCGAGATGGGCGCCCGGCACTACGGGCTGCAGGCGCTGCTGTACACGGTTGCGCTGCACCGCTACCTGCGCTGGCGGCTGCCGGGGTACGATGCCGAGCGCCACCTGGCGGGCGTGCTGTACCTGTTCGTGCGCGGCATGACGGGCGCCGACACGCCCGTCGTCGACGGCCGGCCGTGCGGCGTCTTCGCCTGGCGCCCGCCGGGCGCGCTCGTCGAGGAGCTCAGCGACCTGTTCGACCGCGGAGCGGGGAGCTGAGGTGGGCGCGCCGCCTCCGCCGCTGTCCGCGCCGTCGGCTGCCAACGCCTCCGCGCCGGCGCACGCCGATCCGCTCGACGCCCGCCGCGCGCGCGTGGCGCCGGGCCTGCTGCGGGCGTTCAACGACGCCGGCGTCCTGGCCGCCGCGGACGTGCACGTCGCCCTGCGCCTGGGGCGGCTCGGCGGAGAGGCCGACGAGCGCGTGCTGCTCGCCGCCGCGCTGGCGACGCGCGCCCCGCGCCTCGGGCACGTCTGCGTCGACCTCGCCGGCGTGCGCGCGACGGCCGCCGTCGACCGCGAGGCGGACGTCGAAGTCGACGCGCTCCCGTGGCCGGAGGATCCGCCGCGGTGGGCGCGAGCCGTGGCGGCAAGCCCGCTGGCGATCGAGGGCGACGGCCGCGGTGTCGCGCCGCTGCGCCTGGACGGCTCGCTGCTGTACCTCGATCGCCTGTGGACGCACGAGCGCGACGTGGCCGCCGATCTGACGCGGCTGGGCGCCGCCGCCGGCGACGTCGACGAGGCGCTGCTCGCCGACGGCCTGCAGCGGCTGTTTCCGGGGCAGACCGCGGGGCGCCAGGCGCTGGCGGCGGCGACCGCGGTGCTGCGCCGGCTCGCCGTCGTCGCCGGTGGCCCGGGCACCGGCAAGACGACGACGGTCGCGCAGATCGCCGCGCTGCTCTACGAGCAGGCGGCGGCGCGCGGAGCCCGCGAGCCGCTCGTGGCGCTGGCGGCACCGACGGGCAAGGCGGCGGCACGGCTGCAGGAGGCGGTCCGGGCCGAGGCCGGGGCGCTGGCGGTCGACCGCGCTCTGCGCGCGCGCCTGGCCGCAGTCGAGGCCTCCACGCTGCACCGCCTGCTCGCCTGGCACCCGGGCAGCCACAGCCGCTTCCGCCACGACCGCGCGAACCGCCTGCCGCACGACGTGGTGATCGTCGACGAGACCTCGATGGTGTCGCTGCCGCTCATGGCGCGGCTGCTGGAGGCGGTCCGGCCCGCGGCGCGGCTGATCCTCATCGGCGACCCCGGGCAGCTGACGTCGATCGAGGCGGGGGCCGTTCTCGGCGACCTCGTCGGGCCGGCGGGCGGCGGCCTCCTGCTGAGCGCGGCGGCGGGCGAGCGCTTGGCGCGCGCGACCGGCGCCGCCGTCGAGGCGGGCCAGCCGCCGACCGAGGCGGGCATCGGCGACGGGATCGTCGTGCTCGATCGCGTGCACCGCTACGGCGCCGGGATCGCCCGGGTCGCCGACGCGATTCGCCGCGGAGACGTCGACGCGACGCTGGCCGCGCTCGCCGACCCCCGGACGCCGGACGTCGTCTGGGTCGCCGCCGATCCCGCGGCATGCGATCCCGCGGAGCTCGCGCCGGTGCACGCCGGCGCCGTCGCGGCCGCGCACGACGCGATCGACGCCGCTCGCGCCGGCGACGCGTTCGGCGCGCTGCGGGCGCTGCGCGGCTTTCGCGTCCTGTGCGCCCATCGCCGCGGCGCGCACGGCGTCGCCAGCTGGACGGAGCGGATCACGACGTGGCTGGCCGAGGCGATCGACGCCTTCGGCAGCGAGGGCGACTGGTATCCCGGCCGGCCGCTGCTCGTCACCGAGAACGACTACGCGCTGCGCCTCTACAACGGCGACACCGGCGTCGTCATCGCCGCCGACGGCCGGCCGAGCGCCGCCTTCGAGCGCGGCGGCGAGATCGTGCTCGTCCCCGCGACGCGCCTGGCGGCGGTCGACACGGTCTACGCGATGACGATCCACAAGAGCCAGGGCTCGCAGTTCGGACGCGCCGCGGTGCTCCTGCCCGAGCCCGACTCGCGGATCCTCACGCGCGAGCTGCTGTACACCGCGGTCACGCGGGCGCAGGAGCGGCTCGTGCTCGTCGGTCGCGAGGAGGCGGTGCGGGCGGCGGTGG
>DASZOA010000305.1:0-20355 GCA_035551055.1 Solirubrobacteraceae bacterium | reverse complement strand
GGCCGCAAGCTGTTCGCCGCGACGATCCGCCAGTCGATCGGCTACGCCGAGGCGGCCGAGCGCGCGGTGTCGATCCTCGATCACCGGCCCGACCTCGGCGCCGACTACGTCGCGCTGGCCGACGAGGTCCTCCAGCGCCTGAAGATGCCGGCGCCGCGCGAGCGGCTCAAGGCGCTGGCGGAGGCCTAGGCGCGTGGCCGGGCGCCATCTCGCGGCCGCGGGCCTCGCCGCGGGCGCCGTCGCCGCGGCGGCGGTCGTGCTGCTGCTCGCCGCCGGCGGCGCGCGCGAGACCGGGCCGGGGCCGAGCGCCCGCGCGGCCGACGAGGCGTCGCGGACGGCGGCGCAGCCGGCGCAGCGGGGCCCGCGCCCGCCGCTGGGCGCGCAGCTGCTGCGGCGGGTGCAGCTGCGCGAGCGTCCCGGAGGGCGCGTCGTGCGCACGCTCGGGCCGCGCACCGGCTATGACTCCAGGCGCGTGCTCGCCGTCGTCGCGCGCCGCGGCGACTGGCTCGGCGTCCTGTCGCACCACATGCCCAACTCGCGCGCCGGCTGGATCCCGGCCGCCGCCGCGCGGCTGCTCCACGAGCCCTACACGCTGCAGGTCGACCTGTCCGCGCGCAGGCTCGTCGTGCGCCGCGAGGGACGCGTCGTGCGCCGGATCAGGGTCGCGGTCGGGCGGCCCGGCACGCCGACGCCGACCGGCCGCTTCGCGATCACCGACGCGCTGCGCACGAGCCGCGCGGGCGGACCCTACGGCTGCTGCGCGCTGGCGCTCACCGGCCGCCAGCCCAACGTGCCCCAGGGCTGGACCGGCGGCGATCGGATCGCGATCCACGGCACGCCCGACGAGGCGACGCTGGGCACGCGCGCCAGCAGCGGCTGCGTACGGGCGAGCGATCGCGCGATGCGCTGGCTGCTCGAGCGCGTACCGCTCGGCGCACCCGTGCGCATCCGCGCGTAGCCCCGCGCGCTACGGCGCGCGCACGTCGGCGCCCTGCGACTCGAACGGCGCGCGCAGCACGTCGGCCCAGCCCGCCGTCTCGCCGCGCAGCGTGGCGGCGACGGCGGCGGTCGCGTCGGCCTGCGTCCAGAACAGCACGGTCGGCCCGGCGCCGGAGATCGTCGCGCCGATCGCGCCGAGCTCGCTCGCGCGCTCGAGCAGCGCCATCGAGCGCGGAAACAGCGGCGCGCGGTAGGGCTGGTGCAGGCGATCCTCCAGCCCGCGCGCGACGAGGCCGAGATCGCCGGTCCGCAGGCCGAGCGTCAGCATCGCGCCGCGAGCGACGTTCGCCGCCGCGTCGGCGAGCGGCACCGTCGCGGGCAGGGCGCGGCGCGCCACGACGGTGCGCACGGCCGCCCGCGGCACGACGATCACGGCCTCGAGGCCGTCGGGCAGCTCGAACCGCGCGACGTCGCCGCCGGCGACGATCACGAAGCCGCCGAGCAGCGCGGCCGCGGCGTTGTCGGGATGGCCCTCGAGCTCGGTCACGTGGCCGAGCACGTCCTCCTGGCGCTCCAGCATGTGCGCCGCCGCCAGCACGCCGGCGGTGTAGGCCGCTGCGCTCGAGCCCAGCCCGCCCGACAGCGGGATCGACGAGCGGATCCGAAACTGGAAGTCGTCGGGCGGATGCAGCTTCGCGAAGCCGCGCACGCAGAGGTTGCGGCGATCGCGCGCGATGTCCAGCCGGGTGTCGACCCCGAAGCGGCCGGTCTCGATCACCTCGAGCTCGACGTGCAGCGCGAGCGCGGCCGCGAACGCGTCGAAGCCGGGGCCGAGGTTCGCCGACGACGCGGGCACGCGGACGAGCCGGCGGCGGCGGCCGGTCACCCGAGCACGGCCTCCTCGACGGCGGCGAGCGTCGGCTCGCACGGGATCACCCCGGCGACCTCGTTCAGCGCGGTGGTGGGGTCCTTCAGGCCGTGCCCGGTGAGCACGCAGGCGACGCGGCGCGCCGCATCCGCGCCGTAGCGCAGCAGGCCGGCGACCGCGGCCGCGCTCGCCGGCTCGCAGAAGACGCCCTCGCGCTCGGCGAGCAGGCGGTAGGCGGCGAGGATCTCGGCGTCCGAGACGGCGCGCACCAGCCCGCGCGAGGCGGTCATCGCCTCCATCGCCTCCTCCCAGCGCGCGGGGTTGCCGATCCGGATCGCGCTGGCGATCGTCTCCGGCTGGTCGACCTTCCTGCCGAGCACGAGCGGCGCGGCGCCCTCGGCCTGGAAGCCGAACAGCCGCGGCGCCACGCCGAGCTCGCCGAAGCCCTGCCAGTACGCGGTGATGTTGCCGGCGTTGCCGACCGGGATGCACAGCCCGTCGAGCGCGTCTAGCCGCTCGACGATCTCGAACGCGCCGGTCTTCTGGCCCTCGAGGCGAAACCGGTTGACGGAGTTGACGAGCGCGATCGGGTGCGCATCGGTCAGCGCGCGCACGAGCGTCAGTGCCTGGTCGAAGTTGCCGCGCAGCGCGATCACGCGCGCGCCGTGCACGAGCGCCTGGGCGAGCTTGCCAGTGGCGATCTTGCCCTCGGGCACGATCACCGCGCAGGTGAGCCCGGCGCGGGCGGCGTATGCGGCGGCGCTCGCCGCCGTGTTGCCCGTCGAGGCGCAGATCACCGCCTTGGCGCCCTCGCGCACCGCGGCGCTGACCGCGCAGGTCATCCCCCGGTCCTTGAACGAGCCGGTCGGGTTCGTCCCGTCGAGCTTGAGCCAGACGTCGGACTCGACGAGCTCGGAGATGTGCGGCGCGTGGACGAGCGGCGTGTCGCCCTCGCCGAGCGTGACGACCGGATCGCCGCCGGAGAACGGCAGGCGGTCGCGGTAGCGCTCGATGAGGCCGGCCATCGCCGTGACCCTACGCGAACCAGGGTCGCGCGACGGCGTTCGTCGCCGTGCGATCACGCGGGGTGCGCGATCCGGCCCTGCTCGCCTTCGGCGCTACACGAACTCCTCGTCGATCACGCGGATCGTGCGCGGCGGCGAGCGCATGAAGCCCAGCGCGGCGATCCGCTCGACGGCGGCGAAGAAGCGCGACTCCAGGACCGGGTGGACGACCATCACGAGGCGCGCCTTCTCGCCCAGCCCCTTCTGCACGACGGACTTGATCGACACGCCCTGCTCGCCGAGGACATGCGCGATCTGCGCGAGCACGCCGGGCCGATCGGCGACCTCCATGTGCAGGTAGAACGAGGACTCGACGTCGTCGGCCATCTCCAGCTCCTGCGTCGTCTGCGGCGTCGAGGCGGGCGGGATCATCGCGCTGATGACGTCGCCGAGCACCGCGCTCGCGGTCTGCGGCCCGCCGGCGCCGGGGCCGGACATCGTGATCTCGGTGATCGCCTCGGACTCCACGGTGACCGCGTTGAACGGCCCGTGCACGCTCGCCAGCGGATGTCCGGAGTACAGGAACGCGGGATGCACGCGCACCGCGAGCCTGCCGTCGATCCGCTCCGCGGTGCCGATCAGCTTCAGCCCGAGGCCGAGCTCCCGGGCGTACTCCATGTCCTCGGCGGTGATCTGCTCGATGCCCTCGTAGGTGACGTGGTCGAGGTGGACGGGCGTGTCGAACGCAAGCCGCGCGAGGATCGCCATCTTGGCGGCCGCGTCCTTGCCGTTGACGTCCTCGCTGGGGTCGGCCTCGGCGTACCCGAGGCGCTGCGCGTCGGCGAGGGCGTCGGCGTAGGAGCAGCCGGTGCGCGCCATCTCGGAGAGGATGAAGTTCGTCGTGCCGTTGACGATCCCGTGGACGCGGTCGACGTGCGCCGCCGCGAGCGACTCCTGCAGCACGCGGATGACCGGCACGACGCCGGCGACGGCGGCCTCGAAGCGCAGCTGCACGTCGTGCTCGCGCGCCGCCGACCACAGCTCGTCGCCGTGCTGGCTGAGCAGCTGCTTGTTGGCCGTGACGACGTGGCGGCCGGCGCGCATCGCGCGCAGCACGTAGTCGCGCGCCGGCTCGAGACCGCCGATCAGCTCGACGACGAGCTCGCAGCCGCCGAGGATCTCGTCGAAGTCGCCGCGCGAGCGCGTCAGGACGCCGCTGACGTGCGGTCTGAGGCCGGTGATCGCCGCGACCTGTCCGGCGCGCTGCTCGAGCAGCATCGCGAACGCGGCGCCGACCGTCCCGTGGCCGAGCAGGCCGATCGGGAACGGCTCGGGCGCATCAGTCGACATCGCGCGCGAACAGGTCGTCGTAGGTCTCGCGGCGCACCATCACGCGCGCGTCGCCCTGCGAGACGAAGATCACCGGCGGGCGCGGGATCCCGTTGTAGTTGTTGGCCATCGCGTAGCCGTAGGCGCCGGTCGCCGGAGTCACGACGACGTCGCCGACGCGCGGGTCGTCGAGCTCGACGTCGCGCACGATCACGTCACCGGATTCGCAGTGCTTGCCGGTCAGCCGCGCGTGCGTGCCGCCGCCGAAGCGATCGGCGATCTGCGCCTCGTAGACCGAGCCGTAGAGCATCGGGCGCAGGTTGTCGGACATCCCGCCGTCGACGGCGACCCAGGTCGAGACGTTGCGCTTGACGCTCTGCACGGTGTAGAGCGTGACCGTCGAGTTGGCGACGAGCGCGCGCCCGGGCTCGTCGAGGATCCGCTTGCCCGAGCCGAGCACGCGCTCGACGGCGTCGACCTTCGCCGCGACGTAGTCGCCGATCCGCGGCGGCTCCTGCGCCGCGGTGTAGGCGACGCCGAGCCCGCCGCCGAGGTTGTACGTCTCGAAGTCGCCGAGCGGTGCGAGCGCCTCGACCGCGCGGCGGAACGGGTCGAGCTCGAGGATCTGCGAGCCGATGTGGACGTGCAGGCCGGCGAGATCCAGCCGCGGGGAGTCCTGCAGGCGCGCGATCGCCGCGGGCGCGTCGTCCATCGACACGCCGAACTTCGAGTCCGCCTGCCCGGTCGAGATCTTGTCGTTCGTCTCGCCGCGCACGTCCGGCGTCACGCGCAGCAGGACCCGCTGGGGCGCTCCGTCGACGACCGCCTCCAGGCGCTCGACCTCGCCGAGGTTGTCGACGACGACGTACCCGACGCCCGCCTCGCGCGCGAAGCGCAGCTCGTCGACGGACTTCGCGTTGCCGTGCAGGTAGATGCGGGCCGGGTCGAAACCGCCCCGCAGCGCGAGCGCGAGCTCGCCGCCCGAGGCGACGTCGCAGCCCAGGCCCTCCTGGGCGAGCACGCGCAGGACCGCGGTGCACGGAAACGCCTTGGAGGCGAACAGCACGTCGAAGCGCTTCGTGCGGGCGCGAAAGGCCTCGACGAACGTCTGCGCGCGGGCGCGCAGGTCGTCCTCGACGACGACGTACGCCGGGGTGCCGAACTCGCGCGCGAGCTCGACGGCGTCGCAGCCGCCGAGCCGCAGGCGGCCGTCGGCGTCGATCCGGCTGCCGATCGGATAGGCCTGCGAGAGCTGCGCGTCGATGGCCGGCATCGGGATCGGAGAGTATGCGAGTCCGATCTGCGAGCGATGCGATGTGCTGCACGCGAACAGCCTGATCGCCGCGGCCGCAGTGCGGATGCCTAGATGAGAACGGTTGTCGATAAGCTTCCGTCGTGCGCTGGCTGACCGATCCGCTGACGGTGCCGTTCATGCAGCGCGCGCTGCTCGCCACGCTCCTGCTCGCGATCGCCGCGGGCCTGCTCGGGACCTGGATCGTGCTGCGCAGGCTCGCGTTCTTCGCCCACGCCGTCGGCACGGCGACGTTCCCCGGGCTCGTCGTCGCGGGCCCGTGGGGGATCGCGCCGCCGCTGGCCGCGCTCGGCGCCGGGCTCGGCTTCGCCGGGCTGCTGTCGCGGATGACGCGCCGCGGCGCGGCGAGCGCCGATGCCGCGACCGGGCTGCTGCTGACCGCCGCGCTCGCGCTCGGGGCGATCCTCGCCAGCGACGTCTACCGCGCGGGCGCGGGCGTCGACCGGTTGCTGTTCGGAACGCTGCTGGGCCTCGGCGACGGCGACGTCGCGCTGGCGGCCGGGGTCGCGCTGGCCGCCGTCGCCGCGACCGCCGCGCTGCTGCGCACCTGGCTTGCGACGGGCTTCGACCCCGCCGCCGCGCCGGCGCTCGGCGTGCGCTCGGCGCGCGGGGACTGGCTGCTGCTCGCGCTGCTGGCGGTCACCGTGGTGGCGGTGCTGCCGGCCGTCGGCGCGCTGCTCGTCGGCACGCTGCTCGTCGTGCCCGCGGCGACGGCGCGGCTGCTGACCGACTCGCTCGGCGCGCTGCTCGCGGGATCCGTCGCGCTCGCCGCCGCCGAGGGGGCCGCCGGTCTGCTGCTGGCCTACCACCTCGACCTGCCGCCCGGGCCGGCGATCGCGGCGCTCGGCGGCGGCGGCTTCGCGCTGGCGGCGCTGGCGACGTCCGCGAGGGCCGCGCGGTGAGCGCAGCGGGCGCGCCGCTCGAGGTCGTCGGGCTGTCGGCCTCGTACGGCGGCGGGGCGCTCGCCCTGCGCGACGTCACCTTCAGCGCGGCGGAGGGCGAGGCGGTCGCCGTCCTCGGACCCAACGGCGGCGGCAAGACGACGCTCTTTCGCGCCCTGCTCGGCGAGCTGCCGGTGACGACGGGCACCGTGCACGTGCGCGGCACGCTCGCCTACGTCCCGCAGACCGAGCGCTCGCGGCTGGACTTCCCGGTCAGCGCGCTCGATGTCGCGCTGATGGGCGCCTACGGGCGCACGCCGTGGTACCGGCGGATCGCGCGCGCCGACCGGGCGCTGGGGCGCCGCGCGCTGGATCGCGTCGGTCTCGCCGAGCGCGCCGGCACACGCTTCGGCGCGCTGTCGGGCGGCCAGCGCCAGCGCGTGCTGATCGCCCGCGCGCTCGTGCAGGACGCGCGCGTGCTGCTGCTCGACGAGCCGTTCGCCGGCGTCGACCGCACGAGCGAGGAGGCGATCATGGCGATCCTCGACGAGCTGCGCGGCGAGGGCCGCGTGCTGCTGGTCGCCACGCACGACGTCGAGCAGGCGCGCCGCTGGGACCGCGTGCTGTGCCTGGCCGGCGCCCAGATCGCGTTCGGCCCGCCCGCCGAGACGCTCACCACCGCGGTGCTGGAGGCCACGTACGGCGAGGAGATCGTCGTGCTCGACTCGGGGCACCGCGCCGTCGCCGTCCAGCACCACTGGCACCCGCACTGACGATGGAGATCCTCCGCTCGGGCCTGCTGCAGCGCGCGCTCCTCGAGGCCGTGATCCTCGGCGCCGCGTGCGGCGGGCTCGGCGTCTGGCTGCTGCACGTGCGCGCCACGTACGCGGCCGAGTCGCTCGCGCACGCGATGCTGCCGGGGCTCGTGATCGCCGCGCTGCTCGGCGCGCCGCTGCTGCTCGGCGCCGCCGGCGGCGTGCTCGTCGCGGCGACGCTGATCGCGCTCGCGGCGCGCGACACGCGGGTCGGCGCGGAGGTCGCCGTCGGGGTGACGGTGACGACCGCGTTCGGGCTGGGCGCGCTGCTCGCGCTCGCCCCCGACGTGCCCGCCCGGCTCGGCGAGCTGCTCTTCGGCGACCTGCTCGGCACGAGCCCCGCGGACCTCGTCGCCGCCGCGGCGCTCGCCGTGCTCGTCGCGGTCGCGCTCGCCGCCGGGCACCGCTCGCTGGCGGCGGCGGTCTTCGACCCGGTCGCCGCGCCGTCGCTCGGCGTGCGCCCCGCCCGCATCGAGCTGGGACTGCTCGCGCTGCTCGCGGTGGCGGTCGTCGCGGCCGTCCAGGCGCTGGGCAACCTGCTCGTGCTGGCGCTGATCGTCGCCCCCGCCGCAGCCGGGATCCGGCTCGGGGCGAGCCTGCGCGCGCAGATCGCGCTCGCCGCCGCGGCCGGCGCGCTGGCGGGCCTGCTCGGGCTCGTCGCCAGCGCCGCGCTCGACACCGCCGCCGGCGCCTCGGTCGCGCTCGCGGCGGTCGCGCTGTACGCGCTCGCCGCGCTCGTGCGGCCCGCCCCGGCGCAGCCGGCGCGAGCACGGCGCGCGCCGCTCGAGGCGGTCGGCGGGTGAGGCGGCGAACGCCGCGGGGTGCGCCGGGCCGCTCGCGAAGACCGTGCGGTTACGCCGGCGAGGCTGCCGCGGGCACGGCCGCGGCCGCGCCGTCGTCGCGTCGCAGGCCGCCCGCGCGCGCCTCGCGTCCGATCCAGATCGCGCCCGCGACGATCAGCACGAGGCTCAGCAGCTGTGCCTCGGTGAGCCCGGCGAGGACCGGCTCGTTGCGGCGCACGAACTCGACGAGGAAGCGCTCGACGCCGGAGCCCAACAGGTAGAAGGCGAACAGCACACCGGGCCGCAGCGCGTCGCGCGCGCGCCACAGGCCCCAGGCGAGCAGGCACATCGCGACGGTCTCGTAGATCGGCGTCGGATGCACGACCTCGAGCGTCGGCACGACGCCGTCGGGATAGGCCATCCCCCACGGCAGGTCGGTCGGCTCGCCGTAGTCGCCGTCGCCCGAGACCTGGCAGCCGATGCGGCCGACGGCGTAGCCCAGCGCGAGCGCCGGCGAGCAGATGTCGAGCAGCAGCCGGTTGAACATGCCCTTGCGGTAGGCCCACAGCAGGACGCCCGCCGCCCCGCCCAAGCCGCCGCCATACCACACGAGCCCCGAGCCGCCGAAGATCCCCCCGATCACGTCGCCGCGGACCTCGTCGAGGTTGCCGAGGACCCAGTACAGCCGCGCCCCGACGAGGCCGCCGATGAGCGCGGCGAAGACGATCTCGTAGGACCAGTCGACCGGCTTGCCGAGCTCCTTCAGGCGCCGCCCGACGACCATGCCGGAGGCGACGAACGCCAGCCCGAAGCACAGGCCGAACGTCTTGACGGAGAGGCCGAGGATCTCGATCTCGGGCTGCATCGAGCCCGAAAGCTAGCGTGGAGTCAGAGGTAGCCCATCGGGTTCACCGGCGAGCCGCCGACGCGCACCTCGAAGTGCAGGTGCGCGCCGAACGAGTTGCCGGTGTTGCCGACGTAGCCGATGACCTGCCCCTGGCTGACGCGTGCGCCCAGCCTCGTCGCGAAGCGCGACTGGTGCGCGTAGCAGGTCGACATGCTCGCGGTGTGCTGCACGCAGCTGAAGTTGCCGTAGCCGCCCGACGCGCCGGTGCCCTGGATGAGCACGACCCGCCCGCCGTCGGCGGCGCGGATCGGCGTGCCCTCGGCGGCGGCGATGTCGATGCCGGCGTGCAACCGCCCCCAGCGCGGCCCGAACGTCGAGCTGAGCGCGCCGTTGACCGGCCAGATCATGCTGCCGTTGCCGCGCCGGATCGGCAGGTCGCCGGCATAGCGCCCCTGGGCGGCGTTGAGCTGGCCGGCGATCTTCCGCGACGCCGCCTCGAGGCCGTCGACGTGCTCCTCGAGGTGGGCGCGGTCGGCGCGCACCCGGCCGAGCGCCGCGGCCTTGCCGTTCTTCGTACGCGTGTATCCGGCGCGCGTCCCGACGAGCGCCAGCCTCACCTCGGAGATCTCGTCGCGGCGGCGCTCGACGATCGCCGTGACGAGCCGCTGGCGTGCCTCGAGGCGCGCCAGGCGCTTCTCGCTGGCGACCGAGTCGATCTTCGCCGCGCGCACGATCGTCACGATCCGGCGGTCCTGGTCGGAGATGCGGCGGATGAACTCCGTGCGCTCGAGCAGGTCGGCGAAGCCGTCGGAGTTGAGGATCACGGTGACGACGTCGGGCGGCTCGGCCTTGTAGATCTCGACGAGGCGGACGCGCAGCTGGGCGCGGGTCTCGTTCAGGCGCGCGCGCAGGCGCACGAGCCGGGCGCGCTCGGAGCGCAGCTCGGAGCGCAGGCGCTCGAGCTCGACGCGCTGCTGGCGGGCCTGCAGATCGGTGATCCTGCCCTGCAGCCGCCGGATGCGGCGGTTGTAGCGCGTGATCTGCGTCGTCAGCACGCGCTCGGTGCCGCGCTTGACGCCGATCTTCTTGCGCGCCCGGTCGATGCGCTCCTGCAGCCGCCGCAGCTCCTCCTGCTTGGACTGGCCGGACGAGGGCAGCGGCAGCAGCGCCCAGAGGACGATCGGCAGCGCCACGGCTGCCAGGAGGACGCGGACGCGCATGCGGCCGAGCAGTCTAGGTTTGGGCTGCGCGGCGCGCCAAGCCGGTACCGCGCGTTATGGAACCTTGCGAGCATGCTTGCGGCACCGGAGGACCAGCGCGCAGCGGTTTGGCAGAATGGATGCATGGCTGCGACGAAGACGACGTTCACTCGCGATCCGGGGCTTCAGACCCGGATGCTGCTCACGATGTTCCTGCTGGGCGCGGTGTACGTCGCGTTCGTCGGCGTCCTGTTCGCCGGCGGCGTCGGCGCGATCACGATCGCGCTGATCGCCGGCGGTCTGGCCGCGCTGCAGTTCTTCACCGCCGACAAGCTGGCGCTGCACGCGATGGGCGCGCGCGAGGTCGGTCCGCGCGAGGCGCCCGAGCTGCACGCGATGATCGAGCGCCTCTGCATCCAGGCCGACCTGCCCAAGCCGAAGATCGCGGTCGCCTACACCGAGATGCCCAACGCGTTCGCGCTCGGCAAGTCGCAGAAGTCGGCGACGGTCTGCGCGACGACCGGCATCATGAAGATGCTCTCGCCGGCCGAGCTCGAGGGCGTCATGGCGCACGAGCTCGCGCACGTCAAGCACCGCGACGTGATGATCATGACGATCGCGTCGTTCTTCGCCTCGGTCGCGGCCACGATCCTGCAGTTCGGCTTCTTCTTCGGCGGCGGCCACAACGACGAGGACAGCGGGCCGAGCTTCCTGGTCATCCTGCTCGCCTCGCTCGCCGTCTACGTCATCTCGTTCTTCCTCATGATGGCGCTCTCGCGCTACCGCGAGTTCGTCGCCGACCGCGGCGCTGCGCTCGTGACGGGCCGGCCCAGCGCGCTGGCGTCGGCGCTGCGCAAGATCTCGTCGGGGATGGCGCGCCTGCCGCAGCAGGATCTGCGCGTCGCCAACGAGCTGAGCGCGTTCTTCATCTCGCCGCCGCGGCAGGCGGTCGCCGGCCTCTTCGCGACGCACCCGCCGATGGAGAAGCGCATCGAGCAGCTCATGCGCCTGGAGGCCGAGCTGCAGCGCGGCACGCTCGCGGCGGCCTAGTCCACGAGCGCGCCCGCGGCATGGGCTTCCTGGACTCCATCCTCGGCGGCAAGAAGAAGCTCAAGGGCCCCGCCCCGGACCGCCTCTTCGCGCTGTCGACGGCCTACATCTCGCTGACCACCGGACACGGGATCGACACGAAGGGCGTGGCGGCGATCGTCTTCCAGCCGCTGGCGACGGCCGACTTCGACTCGATCGTCGACGAGACGCAGGAGATCCTCCGGGGGACCGGCGAGGAGACCGGCACGACGATCACGACCTCCGAGGACTCGCACGGCTACCGCTGGGTCGTGCTGCGCGACGACGACCTCGAGGACCTCGTCGTCGGCGTCAACGCCGTCAGCGACGGGCTCATGGTCGGCGGCTACGGCGACCGCGTGCTCGCCGCGGTGTTCGCGTTCAAGGACTCCCGCGGCCGCCCGGTGTACTTCATCTACAACTACAAGCGCGGCTACTGGTACCCGTTCGTTCCCGCCGGGGAGCGCGAGCGCGACGGCGAGCGCGAGCTGCAGATCAAGGCGATGGTCGACGGCGAGCTGCCGATCGAGCCCGAGCTCGAGCGCTGGTTCCCGCTCTGGGGGATCCCGATCTAGCTCTTCGCGCCGAGCGCGCGTGCGAGAAGATCTAGCTCTTCTCGCGGGCGCGCGTGCGAGCGCGGAACTCGCGCACCTTCGCACGGTTGCCGCAGACGCGCATGTCGCACCAGACCGCCGAGCGGTTGCGCGACGCGTCGTAGAACGCCCACAGGCAGCTGTCGTCGGGGCAGGCCTTCAGTCGCGGCCAGGTGCCGTCGGCGATCGCGCGCGCGACGATCGCCAGCAGCCGCCCGAGCGCGCCGTCGACGCCCGCCGCCTCGGGCGCCAGCCCGATCTCGTCGGTCCCGGTGAAGCGAACGGTGAGCCGCGCGCGCCGCGATGCCGCGTCGAGCGTGGCGGCCGCGCCGTCGGCGAGCCGCTCGCCGTGATGCGCGAGCAGGTGGGCGCGCAGCGCCTCGCGCAGCTCGATCGCGCGACGCAGGTCGCCGGCCGTCGCCCGCACGTCGGGCTCACCGCCGAGCAGGTCCTGCTCGGCCAGCCAGCCGACGAGGTCGCCGGGTGAGGCCAGCAGCTCGATGTCGTCGTCGACGTCGCGGGTGTTGACGAACGCACGGACGGTCTCGAGCGGGCCCGGAGCGGGATTCGACATGACACCAGTGTACTCGCTTGACAGGTTAGCCTAACCGGCTATATACTTTTGCTGGTTACAAATCCGTCCGCGAAGGGGCTTCCGATGATGGATCCAGCGACGTTGGCCCGGTACGCCGGGCTCCGCTCTAGGCGCTCCGGGCGCAGCAGGCACATGGCCACGGACGAGGCGGCCGTGCTCATCCGCCCCGCGTCGGCCGAGGACGAGGCGGCGCTCGCCCGGCTCGCCGCGCTCGACGAGCGCCCCGAGCTGCCGGCCGGCGAGCGCCTGATCGCCGAGCGCGAGGGGCGCGTCGTCGCCGCGCTCGACGTCGACAGCGGCCGCGCCGTCGCCGATCCGTTCGTGCCGACGCGGGCGATCGTCGAGCTGCTCGGATTGCGCGCCGACCAGGTGCGGCGATGATCAGTCGGGGATCAGCCCCTCGCCGCTGAAGTCCTCCGCCGCCTCGGCCATCGAGGTGTCGGCCGGCGGGATGATGACGTCCGACGTCTCGATCTCGTCGTCGCCGACGTGCTCGCCCTCCGAGCGGATCACGTCGAGCAGCTCCTCGAAGGCGGCGTGGAAGCCGTCCTCGTCATCGCCGTCGACCGCCGTCACCACCGCGTTGTCGAGCTCGTTGACGCGCTCGCGGACGGCATCGGACAGGCGGTACTGGCCCTCCCCCATGATCCGGACGATCACGGCTTCTCCTCGCCGGACTCCAGCTCGGCCGCAGGCTTGCCGGCGTCGCCCTGGCCGAGCTCGGCCTTCATCCTGGCCAGCTCGTCGTCGACCATCCCGCCGGCGCCGAGCGCGGCGAGCTCGCGGTCGATGTCGTCCTGGCCCGGACCGAGCTGCGTGAGGTCCTCGAACGTCCCCGCCGTCTCGAGCTCCTCGACCGCCGACGCCCGCGCGCGCATGTCCTCGGTCTTGTCGACGGCGCGCTGCATCGCGAGACCCACATCGGCCATCTCCTCGCCGACGCCCGTCGCCGCCTCGGAGATGCGCACCTGGGCCTCCGCCGCCGAGTACTGCGCCTTGATGACCTCCTTCTTGGTCCGGAAGGCCTCGATCTTGTGGCGCAGGCGCTTCTCGGACTCCGTCAGCTTGTCCTGCTGGGCCTGCAGCTCGGCGACCTGCTGGTCGAGCGACTGCAGCTCGGTCTGCGCGAGCTGCTTGCGCTCCAGCGCCGTACGGGCAAGCTCCTCGTTACCGGCGGCGAGCGCCTGGCGGGCCTGCGTGTCGAGCTTGACCACGGACTGCTCGAGCTTGGAGGCCTGCATCCCGAGGCGCTTCTTCGCGGTGACGACGTCCGCGATGCCCTTCTTGACGTTCTGCAGCGACTCGAGCTGCTTCTGGTAGCTGTAGTCGAGCGTCTCGCCCGGGTCCTCTGCCTTGTCGAGCAGCCTGGAGATCTTCGCCTTGATGACGGTGGACATCCGCCCGGCCATGCCGGCCATCGTGCCTCCTCGGGGTGGGGGGTCCCGTTCTTTCTAGCACGCGGGCCGCGCCCTGCCGCCCGTCCCAGCGGGATTTCATACGGCACCGCGCGCGATCGATCCCGGCTAATGTGCGCGCGATGTCCAGGCCGAGCCTCGCCGTCCTGCTGCTCGCCGCCGCCCTGGTCGCGGCCGGATGCGGCCGCGAGGTGCGCTCCGACGATCCCTCGCAGCCCGCGCTGCTCGCTCCCCCCAGCGAGCAGAAGGAGAACCTCGGCTTCCCCGAGGCCGCCACGAAGAACACGACGCGCGTGCCCGGCCGCGACGCGGTCCAGACCGCCGCCGCGGTCGCGCGGGCGGTCTTCCCCGACCCGGCCCGCCGCCCCGGCGCCGTGACGCTCGTCGACTCGAGCGACTGGCGCGTCGCGCTGGCCGCCTCCGCGCTCATGGCGGCGCCGTTCAAGGCACCGATCCTGTTCAGCGACGGAACGCGCCTGCCCGGGCCGTCGCAGTCCGCGCTCGACGCGCTCGCGCCGAGCGGCGCCAAGGCCGCCGGCAACGCACAGGTCATCCGCGTCGGCAACGTCGCTCGCCCCGCCGGCCTGAAGTCGACCGACCTCGCGGGGAAGACCCCGCTCGCGCTCACGCGCGCGATCGCGGGGCTGGTCCGCTCGGCCCGGCAGGGCGGCGCCGCGAAGATCATCATCGCCAGCTCCGACGACCCGGCGTTCGCGATGCCCGCGGCGGGCTACGCGGCGAAGAGCGGCGACCCGATCCTCTTCGTCACGAAGGACGACATCCCCCCCGAGACGCGCGCCGCGCTGGCGGCGTTCGCCGGCCTGGCCAAGCCGCGCATCTACATCCTCGGGCCGTCCAAGCTCATCTCGCCGTCCGTCGGCAGACAGCTCAAGCGCTACGGCAGCGTGCGGCGCACGGGCGCCCAGGACCCGATCAGGAACGCGATCGAGTTCGCGCGCTACCACAACGGCGAGTTCGGCTGGGGCATCGTGACGCCCGGTCATGGGATGGTCTTCACCCGCTCCGGCCGCCCGCTCTACGCGGCCGCCGCCGCGCCGCTGTCGGGCTCGGGCAGCTACGGGCCGCTGTTCCTGCTCGACCGGGCCGACCGCCTGCCCGAGCGCCTCCAGAGCCAGCTGCTCGACACGCAGCCCGCGTATCGCACGAACCCGGTCGCCGGCGTCTACAACCACGGCTGGATCATCGGCGACGACGACGCGATCTCCGTGGCGGTCCAGGCGCGCATCGACGCCCTGCTGGAGATCGCGCCCGAGCAGCTTCCCGGTAACCTGGACGCCGCCGAAGGGTCGCGATGAGCCAAGCCGAGCACCCAGATCGCCAGCGCCCCGAGCACGACGTCACGCTGAACGACGTGCGCCAGCTCATGGGCGCCTCGACGCCGCACTTCGCGCTGCAGCTGCGCAACCGGATCGCCAAGCTCATCCGCGACCTGCCCGCCGACCACCCCGCCAGGATCGAGGGCGAGCGCGAGATCGCGCGCCTCAACGCGCTCGGCTACGACGGCGAGGTCCGCGGCAAGCCGGCCGAGCCGGGCCTGCGGACGCTGGCCTCCGTCAGCGGCAGCAAGGCGCACGGGCCCGACCAGGAGCACTAGACCGACCCGGCGATGGCCGCGCAGGGGACGACCCCCGCAGGGATCGACGGCAGCACGTTGCCGGGCCCCTACGGCGTCGGCCGCTATGCCGCCGGGCTGCGCGACTTCCTGCGCGCGCGCCCGCGCGTGCAGCTCTTCGGCGAGGTGTGGAACCTGCACCGCAGCAGTGCGAAGGTCTACCTCGAGCTGCGTGACGCCGACGGGGCGCTGCCGTGCTCGATGTGGCGCGACGACTTCGACGCGCTCGCGCTCGGCGCGCACGCCCTGGCCGACGGCGTACAGGTCGTCGTAGCCGGCGGCCTGGACTACTACGCCGGCAGCCGCACCTCGTCGCCCGCGTTCACGTTCGCCATCACCGAGCTGCGCATCGCCGGCGAGGGCGACCTGCTCGCCCAGCTCGACCGGCTGCGCAAGACGCTCGACGGCGAAGGGCTGTTCGCGCCGCAGAAGGCGCTGCGCCGCCCCGCGCTGCCGCGCACGATCGGCGTCGTCACCGGCGAGGGCGGCAAGGCGCGCGACGACGTGCTCGCGGGGCTGCGGCGGCGCAGATGGCAGGGGCGGGTCGTGTGGGCATTCGCGCCCGTGCAGGACCGCCACGCCGCGCCGCGGATCACCGCCGCCGTGCAGGAGCTCGCCGCGACCCGTGCGGTCGACGTCATCGTCGTGGCGCGCGGCGGCGGCTCGCTCGCCGACCTGTTCTGCTTCTGCGACGAGACGCTCTGCCGCACCGTCGCGCTGCTCGGCGTGCCGGTCATCGCGTCCGTCGGGCACCACACCGACCGCACGCTGATCGACGACGTCGCCGCGCTGTCGTGCTCGACGCCGACGCACGCGGCCGAGTCGGCGGTGCCGGTGCACTGCGCCGAGGCGCGCGCCGAGCTCGTCGCGGTCGCGCGGCGCTTGAGCGTGCACGCCGGGCGCGCGCTGCTGCACCGCGCGCACGCGCTCGCGCGGCTGTCGCGGGCGCCGGGCGAGCACATCGCGGGCGAGCGGCGCCGGCTGCACCAGCGCATCCGCGAGATCCGGGCGGCGGGGCGGCGCCGGCTCGAGCACGAGCGCGTCAGCACCGCCCGCAAGGCGCTCGTGCTCGAGCGCAAGGCGCGCGCCGGCGCCGGCGACGCGCGCCGCGCCACGCGGCTGGACGCGCTCGCGCTGGCGCTCGCCGCGCACGACCCCGACCGCACGCTCGAGCGCGGCTACGCGCTCGTCACCGACCGGGCGGGCGAGCTCGTCACGAGCGCCGCGGCGGCCCGCCGCGCCCACGAGCTGCGCCTGCGCTTCGGCGACGCCGCCGTCGATGCGACGATCACGAGCGACGATGAGCGAGCCTGAGCCGTCGCCCGCGCCGGCGGCTCAGCCGAGCTACGAGGCGGCGACCGCGCGGCTGGAGGAGATCATCCGGCGGCTGGACTCCGGCGAGGCGGGGCTGCGCGAGACGCTCGAGCTCTGCCGCGAGGGGCGCGCGCTCGTCGAGCTGTGCGCCGCCGAGCTGGAGGCCGTCGGCCGGGGCCTGGAGGAGCTGCGGCTGGAGGATCTCGTCGCGCGGCTGGAGGCCGAAGCCGGCAGCGGCGGCCGCTGACGCGGCTACCGGCGCAGCGCCGCGCGCAGCACGTCGAGCGCCGGCCGCGCCGCGCCGTCGGGTCCGATCAGGCCCGCGTCGAAGCGGTCCTCGGGCTTGGATCCGGTCCAGTTGTAGAGGTACACGCGCGTCACGCGCTCGTGCTTTCGCGCGAGCTCGAGCGCGTGGGCGACCGCGCGCGCCGCGCGCTGCTCGTCGCGCGGAAAGCCGCGCCCGAACTTCACGATGCCGCCGGTCTCCGTCAGCCAGATCTCGCCGCGCACGGCCCCGAGCATCCGGCGCAGCCCGGTCGAGCGGAAGCGGTTGGCGTCGGCGTAGTTGTGCAGCCCCCAGATCGCGGGCTCGCCGTCGAGGTGGCGGCGGTACTCGTCGAGGTAGTCGGTCATCCCGGCCTGGTCGAGCACGTCGCCGGCGAGCACGATGCAGTCCGCGCACTCGGCCCTCACGACGTTGTAGTACTCGGCGGCGCGGCGCGGCGCGTCGGCGGTCGGCTGGCTGACGTGGTTGATCTCGTTCCACGGCGCGTAGACCCGCACATCCGGATAGCGGCGGCGGAAGGCCCGAAACGCCGAGCGGAACTCGGTGACGCTCGGCAGCTTCTCGGGATCCACACGCGAATGGCCGAAGGTGACGAACGGCTCGACCCCGGCGCGGCGTGCCGCGGCGAGCCACAGGTCGACGAGATCGCGCTCGAAGCGCACCCGCGTCGCGTCGTAGGCCGCGACGAGCCGCGCCGTGTCGATCCCCAGCGCGGCGAAGCGCGGGTCGGAGAACATCGCCGCGTGCTGCTCGCCGATCCCGACCACCGGCCGCTGCGGCGCGGACGCCGGCGCCGTCGTCGTCGGCGAGCCGCCGTCGCGGGCGTCGTCGTCGCCGCAGGCAGCGAGCGCGAGCGCGAGCGCGGCGAGCAGAACGATGATCGTGCGCGTGGGCCTCATGGCGGCGGTGCAGCCGGCAGCAGGCGCCGGCTCAGCGGTGCGGCGGTCACGCCGTGGACGACGATCGAGGCGACGACGCAGGCGACCACGGTCCAGAACAGCGACCGTGCGTCGTCGACCGACAGGATGCCCAGTCCGAGCGCGACGGCCACGTAGTACAGCGAACCGATCCCGCGCACGCCGAACCAGGCGATGAACGCCCGCTCGCCGGCCCCGGTCCTCGAGCCGAGGAAGGCGACCGTGGTCGCCAGCGGGCGGATGACGAGCAGCAGCACCGGAACGAGCAGCCAGCCGGCGCCGCCGATCTCGCCCAGGCCGCTCAGCGTCACGAGCGAGCCGAGCAGCAGGATCAGCGCCAGCTCGCAGAACTTCTCGATGATCTCGGCGCCGTCGTGCACGCGGCGGTTGAGCTCGTGGCCGTGCTCGTAGCGCCGGAACGCGACGCCGGCGGCGAAGACCGCGAGGAACCCGTAGGCGCCCGCGACCTCCGTCAGCCCGTAGACGAGCAGCACCGCCGCCAGCGCGATCCAGCCGTCGAGAACGCCGGCCAGAAGCCGGCGCTCGCGCAGTGGCACGATGCTCTTCGCGATGAGATGGCCGCCGACCGCGCCCAGCGCGACCCCCACCAATACGCCGTAGGCGACGTCGGCGAGCAGCCACTCCGCCGCCCACCCCGAGCCGCCCTCGCCCGCCACGAATGCGCCGAGGAACACGAACGGAAACGCGAGCCCGTCGTTGAGGCCCGCTTCCGCCGTCACCGCGAAGTTCGGCTCGCGCTCCTCCGCTTCGCCCGGCGGGCCGACCCTGACGTCGCCTGCGAGCACCGGGTCCGTCGGCGCCAGGACCGCCCCGAGGACGATCGCCGCGCCGAGCGACAGGCCCATGACGGCCGCGCCGAACAGCGCGACGGCGGCGATCGTCAGCGGCATCGCGATCGCGAGCAGGCGCGCGACCGAGGCCCACGTGCGCGGCTCGAGCGGGCGCTCGAGCTTCAGGCCGGTGCCGAACAGCGCGACGATGACGGCGAACTCGGCGAGGCGCTCGATCAGGACGGCGTCGGCGAGCGGGTCGATCCAGTCCACGTCGAGCAGCTCGATGGTCGCCGCCGCCGCCAGCCCCAGGGCGAGGTAGATCAGGCTCGCCGAGAACGCCCGCTCGCGCTGGTGCGAGAGCGCTCCGACGGCCGCGAACACCGCGATCCCGCCGAAGGCGAGCGCGAGCGCGTACGGGTCCGCGAAGGAGAAGCCGGGCTCGGCGCCGACCACGAGCATCCCGGGAGGCTATGGCGGGCACGGCCTGTAGGGTCGCCACCCATGAGCACCTACGACGGCGTCGCCGAGCTGCCGCTGCGGATCGAGGACTACGACCTCGCCGGTCTGGCTCAGGAGGTGTCCAGCGACTTCGAGCGCAAGACGACGGTCATCCGGCTGCGCGGCGGGGGCGAGGAGGGGCTCGGCGAGGACGTCGTCTACGAGGCCGTCGACCACGAGATCGCCCAGGCCGCCGGTCCGGTCCTCGAGCTTGCGGGTGACTGGACGATGCGCTCGTTCTCCGAGCAGCTCGCCGGTCTCGAGCTGTTCGCCGAGGAGCCCCAGCGCGAGGTCTCGCAGCTGTACCGCGTCTGGGCGTACGAGTCGGCGGCGCTCGACCTCGCCCTGCGTCAGGCGGGCGAGCCGCTGCACGCCGTCCTCGGCCGCGAGCCGCAGGCGCTGACGTTCGTCGTCTCCCTGCGGCTCGGCGAGCCGCCGTCGCTGCAGCCCGTCACGCGGCGCCTGCAGCGCTACCCGACGCTGCGCTTCAAGCTCGATCCGACGCCCTCGTGGGACGAGGAGCTGATCGCGGCGCTCGTCGCGACCCGCGCGGTCGACTCGCTGGACTTCAAGGGCCTCTACGAGGGCACGATCGTCGACAACCCCGCCGATCCCGAGTTCTACCGGCGGCTCGTCGAGGGGTTTCCCGATGCGTGGATCGAGGACCCGAAGCTCACGCCGGAGATCGACGCGCTGCTGAAGCCGCATCGTGCGCGGATCACGTGGGACGCGAACGTCCACTCGATCGACGACATCGAGGCGCTGCCGTTCGCGCCGCGGATGGTCAACCTCAAGCCGTCGCGCCTGGGCGGCGTCAAGGCGCTGTTCGACGCCTACGACTACACGGCGCAGCGCGGAATCGGCGCCTACGGCGGCGGCCAGTTCGAGCTCGGCGTCGGGCGCGGGCAGATCCAGTACCTCGCGTCGATCTTCCATCCCGACACGCCGAACGACACGTCGCCGACCGGCTTTCACGCCGCCGTTCCGCCGCCGGGACTGCCGACGAGCCCGCTGCCGCCGGCGCCGGCGGCGACCGGCTTTCGCTGGGGCTAGAGGCTGATTCGGCTCCGCGCCACCCGAGCAGCGCGAAGCCCGGCACGGAGGCCGGGCTTCGAGCGGGACCGCGGCGGGGGAGGGCGGTCCCAGGGCGGTGTCGTCGCCCTCAGTGGGTCGTCCGGGAACGTTGTGCCCGAAACCACGGGATGCCGGCGCCGCCAGGCAAGGACGCAGATCCGAAGGAATGCGTCAGCATTTCGAGGATCGAGG
>DASZOA010000304.1:0-3032 GCA_035551055.1 Solirubrobacteraceae bacterium | reverse complement strand
GGGTTGTGGCTTAAGCTCGCGCGATGGCCAAGGCGAAGAAGCGCAAGGTCGCTCCCGGCGACGTCGCGTCCAACCGCTACGCGTCGTATCGCTTCGAGCTGCTCGACAAGCTCGAGTGCGGGATCGCGCTGCAGGGCACGGAGGTCAAGGCGCTGCGCGACGGGGGCGCGCAGCTGAAGGACGGCTATGCGCTGATCCGCGACGGCGAGCTGTACCTGCACAACGTCCACATCCCGCCCTACGGCCCCGCCGCCCGTGACAACCACGAGCCCGAGCGCGATCGCCGGCTGCTCGCCCACCGGCGCCAGATCGACAGGCTGGCGGCGCAGGTCAAGGAGAAGGGCCTGACGCTCGTTCCGACGCGCATCTACTTCTCCGACGGCCGCGCGAAGGTCGAGATCGCGCTCGCGCGTGGCAAGGACCGCTTCGACAAGCGCGAGTCGATCAAGGAGCGCGAGACCAAGCGCGACATGGAGCGGGCGCTGCGCGAGGCGCGTCGCTGACGAGCCGCTGGCGGCCTACGTGATCTCCCGCCGCGCGGTCGCCACCATCCCCGCGACCCCCAGCGCGACGCAGTAGCCGGCCAGCAGCAGGCCGCCCTCGGTCTGGCTGAGCAGCTCCACGCCCGGCGTGCCCTGCAGCGCGAGCAGCGCCTCGCCGGGGAAGTACTTGCCGACGCCGGTTCCGATGAACAGCGCCACGGTGCCCGCCAGCAGGAACAGCACCATGCCGACGACGATCGTGAGGATCTGGTTGCGCAGCAGCGCGCCGAGCGCCACGCCGAACAGGCAGGCGAGCACGAGCCCGACGCCCATCCCGACGTAGCCGTTGACCGCCTCGTCGGCGTCGATCGCGATCTCGCGCGAGGACAGGATCGACAGCCCCAGGCCGGCGTTGACGGCGATGTACAGCAGCGCGCCGACGATCCCGACCGCCAGCGCGACCGCGAGCTTGGCCGCGATCACGCGCTCGCGCCGCGGCGTGACGACGAACGTCGTGTTCGCGGTCCCGTGGCGAAACTCGTTCGTCGACAGCAGCGCCCCGAGCGTGAACATGAAGACGATCGCCAGGTGGGAGCCGATGATGAACGTCGCCACCTCGCCCTTGCGCAGGTCGTCGGCGTCGCCGAGTCCGGCGACGAGGCTCGCCGCCAGCCCCTCGATCAGCAGCATCGCGCCGAGCAGGCCCCACGTCGTGCGCACCGAGACGAGCTTCAGCCATTCGGATCGCAGGACCTTCATCGCACGTTGCCCCGTTCGCCGGTGAGCTCGAGGAAGCGGTCCTCGAGCGACGCCACTTCGTGCGTGAGCTCGAAGATCGGGATGCCGTGCTCGGCCGCCAGCGTGCCGATCTGCTCGAGCGACGCGTTGTGCACGTGCAGGCTGTCGGGCCGCCCGTCGACGGCGACGCTCGCACCGCCGGACTCGAGCAGCTCGCGCAGCTCGTCGGCGCGCGGCGAGCGTACGAGCGCCGGCCGCCGGTCGCCCCTGACGAGGTCGGCGAGCGAGCCCTGCATGACCAGGCGCCCGGCGCCGATCACGACGACGCGGTCGACCGTCTGCTCGACCTCGGAGAGCACGTGGCTGGAGATCAGCACGGCGCGGCCCTCGCCGGCCAGCGCCACGAGGATGTCGCGCAACCAGCGCATGCCCTGCGGGTCCAGGCCGTTGGCCGGCTCGTCGAGCAGGAGGATCCGCGGGTCGCCGAGCAGCGCGGCGGCGAGCGCCAGCCGCTGGCGCATGCCCATCGAGTAGCCCTTCACGCGGCGATCGCGCGCCGGGGTCAGCTCGACCATGTCGAGCACCTCGTCGACGCGGGAGTCGGGCAGCCCCGCGGCGGCGGCGATCGTGCGCAGGTGGCTGCGCCCCGATCGCCCCGGATGCACGTCGGCGGAGTCGAGCGAGGCGCCGACCGTCTGCACGGGGTTGCGCAGCTCGTGAAACGGCCGGTCCATGACGAGCGCGCGGCCACTCGTCGCGCGCACGAGGCCCAGCAGCGCACGCAGCGTGGTCGACTTGCCCGCCCCGTTGGGCCCGAGGAAGCCCGTGACGAAGCCCGCCTCGACCGTGAAGGAGAGGTCGTCGACGGCGAGCGTCTCGCCGTAGCGCTTGGTCAGGCGCTCGACCCTGATCTCGGGCATCCCGGAAGGCTAGTGACCGTTACGCGGGAATCGAGCGCTCGACGAACGTCAGGGCCATCCCGGCGGCGCAGACGACGATCAGGCCGAGGTAGACGGCGAGGATCGCGAGCCGGTGCGCGGGCTTGACCTTGTAGTACGCCAGCACCTTCTCGTCGCCGGACTTGCGCGCCTGCCAGCGCCGGTAGGTCTCGAAGACGGCGAGCAGCAGGATCAGGATGATGATCGGGTTGGGGAGGGCGAACGTCAGCACGGCCATCGCGAAGAGGCCGACGAACCACATCCAGGGCGACAGCGCCGCCATCGCGCGGCCGCCGTCGAGTGGCACGACCGGCAGCAGGTTGAAGAGGTTCAAGAACAGGCCGGTGAAGATCAGCGCATACCAGAACGGCGCGTCGGTGGCCGATGCGACCGGCAGCAGCGCGAGCGCGCCGAGCGTGCCGAGGATCGGACCCGCCAGGCCGACGCGGGCCTCGGCGGTCGCGTTGTCGCCCAGCGACTTGGCCATCACCGCGGCGCCGAGGAACGGGATGAACATCGGCGCGCTGGCCTCGATCCCCTCGCGGCGCAGCTGGATGACGTGGCCCATCTCGTGGACCAAGAGCAGCAGCACGAAGCCCAGCGCGAACTTCCAGCCCCAGATCAGGCTGTAGGCGGCGATCGAGACGAGCATCGTCGCCGAGGTCGACAGCACCTTGACCTTCGGCAGCAGCAGCAGCAGCGCCTTGCCCCACTTCAGCGCGAGCAGCCCGACGACGACCAGCAGCGAGAGGCTGCGCCGCCACCACGGGCGCGTGTCCGGCGGCGGCGCCGGCGAGACGTAGGGCTCGGCGGCGGCCGGCACGGGCTCGTCGGCGCGCCGCGCGGGCGCGGGGACCGGGGGGGCGGGCCAGTG
>DASZOA010000303.1:0-3264 GCA_035551055.1 Solirubrobacteraceae bacterium | reverse complement strand
TGCGGCGTCGCTCGGGGCGCGCGTGACGCTCGTCGAGCGCGAGCGCACCGGCGGCGAGTGCCTGTGGACGGGCTGCGTGCCCAGCAAGAGCCTGCTCGCGCCGGCCCACCTCGCCCACCGGATGCGCCACGCCGCCGACGTCGGCCTTGAGCCCGTCGATCCGCAGATCGACTTCGCCGCCGTGAAGCGCCACGTCGAGCGCGCGCAGGCCGCGCTCGAGCCGCACGACTCCCCCGAGCGGCTGCGCGCGCTGGGCGTCGACGTCGTGCAGGCGAGCGCGGCGTTCAGCGGACCGCGGCGCGTGCGCGCGGGCGGGGGGCGTGAGCTGCGCGGGCGGCGCGTGCTGATCGCCACCGGATCGGAGCCCGTCCTGCCGCCGATCCCGGGCCTGCACGACGCCGCTGCGCTGACCACCGACACGATCTGGGAGCTCGACGAGCTGCCCGCGCGCCTCGCCGTGCTCGGCGCCGGACCGGTCGGCTGCGAGCTCGCGCAGGCGTTCGCGCGCCTCGGCAGCCGCGTGACGGTCGTCGAGCCCGCTCCGCGACCGCTCGCCCGCGAGGAGCCCGAGGCGGGCGAGCTGCTCGCCCGGCGGCTGCGCGCCGACGGCGTCGACCTGCGCCTGGGCTGGAGCGCGGCCCGGGCCGCCGCGGGCGAGCTCGAGCTCGAGCGCGACGGCGAGCGCGCGGTCGTGGCGTTCGACCGGCTGCTCGTGGCGATCGGCCGGCGCCCGCGGACCGACGAGCTCGACCTTCCCGCCGGCGGCGTCGAGTGCACCGACGGCGGGGCGGTGCGCACCGACGAGCGCCTGCGCACGAGCGCGCCGGGCGTCTTCGCCGCCGGCGACGTCACCGGCGCGCCGCCGTTCACGCACCTCGCGGCGCACCACGCGCGGGTCGTCGTCACGAACGCGCTGCTGCACACCCGGCGCCGCGTCGAGCAGCGCGCGGTCCCCCGCGTGACGTACACGGACCCCGAGGTGGCGGCGGTCGGGCTCGGCGAGCGCGAGGCGCGCGAGCGCCACGGTGACCGCATCGCGGTGGCCCGCTTCGACTACGCGCAGCTCGACCGCGCGGTCACCGACGGCGTCGCGCACGGCTTCGCGAAGCTGGTCGGCGATCGGCGCGGACGGCTGCTCGGCGCGACGCTCGCGGCGCCCGCCGCCGGCGAGGCGATCGCCGAGCTCACCTCCGCGCTGCGGCGCGAGGCGCGCATCGACGAGATCTCACAGACGATCCACGCCTACCCGACGCTCGCCGAAGGGCCGGCACGGGCCGCCGACGATCACCTGCGCGCCAAGTACCTCAACGACCGCGTGCGCCGCGTCGCGCGACCTGTGCTCACGATCCTGCGCGCGTTGGAGCGCCCTCGCTGACGTGCGGCTCGCCGAGCGCGCGCACGGCGAACACCACGCGCTGCAGCGCGGTGATCGCGACGACCACGGCGAACGCCCACGCGATCGTCTCGGCCGAGCCGGGCAGCAGGCAGAACAGCGCGTAGGCGATGATCGTCTCGGTTCCCTCGGCGAGCCCGCCGACGAAGCGCAGCGAGCGCGGGTCGCCGTCGCGCAGCGCCCGTCGCTCGGCGAGCGACGACCACGCGAGGAACGCCGTTCCCGAGACGTAGTAGGCCACCAGCAGCGCCACGCACGCCAGGCGCGCGTCGGGCTCGGCGATCGCCACGGCGAGCACGAAGGCGCCGTACACGGTGAAGTCCGCGGCGATGTCGAGGAAGCCGCCCCGGTCGCTCGTGCCGCGCAGCCGGGCCAGCGGGCCGTCCACGCCGTCGAGCGCGCGGTTGGCCAGCCACAGGGCGAGAGCGAGCGGCCATGCGGCGAGCGCGGCGGCCACGCAGGCGCCGATGCCGACGGCGAAGCCGGCCGCGGTGACGGCGGTGGCCGAGACCCCCAAGCCGTCCAGCCGCCGCGCCGCCGACTCCACGGCGGGCGCGACCAGGCGTCGCATGGGCGCGTCGAGCACGCGACCGATCATCCCAACCCCCGCGACGGCCGGAGGCGGTGGTGACCGCCGCCACGCTGCGGCCCCGCGCCCGCGGGGCGCTGCCCGCGGTCGCGGTGCTCGGCGCGCTGTTCGGCGGCGCGCTCGCGGGGGCCGCCTGGCGCAGCCTGCAGCCGCAGTCACTCGTGCGCGACGGCCCGCCGCAGCTCGACGCGTGGCGAGCGCTGCTGCACGACGGCGCGTTCTGGGAGTCGCTGCGCTTCACGCTGCAGTACACGGCGCTGGCGACGGCGATCTCCGCGGCGATCGCGTTCGTGCTCGCCGCCGCTCTGCGCCGGGCGAGTCGCGGCGCCACGCTGCTGGCCGCCGCGCCGCTGCCGGCGCCGCACCTCGTCGTCGCGACCGTCGCGGTGATCTGGCTGGCGCCGGGCGGGCTCGCCGATCGCATCCTCGGCGTCGTCGCGCTCGACGTGATCGGCGATCCGGCGGGCATCGGGATCGTGCTCGTCTACGTCTACAAGGAGGTGCCGTTCCTGACGCTGCTCGTGCTCGCCGCATGGACGCCGGGCGTCGCCGAGCGCGAGGAGGCCGCCGCGGTCGTCGGCGCGGGCGGTCTGGCGCGCGTGCGCCACGTCGTCTGGCCCTCGGTTCGACCGGCGCTGACGATCGGCTCGCTCGTCGTCGCCGCGTTCCTGCTGGGCGCGCTCGAGGTGCCGCTCGTGGTCGGCCCGTCCACCCCGACCGCGCTCGCGCAGTACGCGCTCGAGGCGACGCGGACCGTCGACCCGCTCGGCCAGGCCCAGGCCGCCGCCGCGCTGCTCGTCGCCGCCGGCCTGGCGACGCTCGTCGCGCTCGCGCTCGGTCGCCTCCTCGGACGCGCCGATGCGTGAGCGCCCGCGCGCGCAGCCGCTGCTCGTCGCGGCGCTTGCGCTCGCGGCCGCGCTGCCGGTCCTGACGCTGCTCGTCCGGGCGCTCGCCGACGTCTGGCGGGCGCCGGCGGTCATGCCGCAGCAGCTCGGTCTGCGCGGCGTGCGCTACGTGCTGTCCGAAGGCGTCCCGCAGGCCCTGCTGAACGGCACGCTGATCGCGCTGCTGTCGACCGCCGCCGCGCTCGTCCTGGGCTGGCCGGCGGCGCGCGCGCTGGCCGCCGCCCCGCGGCCCGTGCGCCATCTGCTCGTGCTCGCGATCGCGATGCCGCTGCTCGTCCCCCAGTACGCGATCGGCGCCGGGCTCGCCGAGTGGTTCATCCGGCTGGGCATCGCCGACACGCTGCTCGCCGTCGCGGTCGCGCACCTCGTCTACACCC
>DASZOA010000302.1:0-2890 GCA_035551055.1 Solirubrobacteraceae bacterium | reverse complement strand
GTTCAGCCCCCGGCCCAGCCCCAATCCGCCGGCGCCGCGGCCGCCGTCAGCGTCCAACGCGCGAAGCTCGAGATCGAGGGCCAGCCGGCGATCGACTGCCTGTTCAACCCCGGCCAGTACGCGATGACGAAGGTCAACAACTACCAGGTCCAGAGCGTCCCGGGGATGAGCTTCGGCACGCCGCAGTTCGTCGGCGGCGCACCGCGCGAGATGACCGTCGAGCTGCTCTTCGATGTCACCCTCAGCCAGCCGGCGAAGCCGAGCGTGCGCCCGATCACCGACGCGCTGTTCAAGATGATGGAGGTCCCGGCGGGCGGCGCCGGCTCGGCCGGCAAGGCCCCGCCGACGGTCGTGTTCCGGTGGGGCGCGTTCGAGTCCTTCAAGGCCGTGCCGACGCGGCTGGACGTGCAGTTCGTGCTCTTCCGCGCCGATGGCGAGCCGGTCCGCGCGTGGACGCGGATGGATCTCCTGCAGGTCGCCGCCGACCCCCGCTCCGGCACCGCAACGCCCGCCGCCCAGAACCCGACGACCCGCGCCGCCGAGGCCGGCTCGACCTGCATCGTCTGCGAGGGCGACTCGCTGCAGTCGCTCGCCCACGACGCCTACGGCGATCCGACCGCGTGGCGCGTCATCGCGCACGCCAACGACATCAGCGACCCGCTGCGGCTGCGGCCCGGCCGCCGCCTGACGATCCCGGAGGCGCCCGTATGAGCACCGTCGCCGCGTCGACCGACCTCTCGGCGGCCTGCCGGATCACGCTCGGCGGCTCGGAGCTCGATCCGGCGCTCGTCGCCCGCGTCATCGAGCTGCGCGTCGAGACGACCGCGGCGCTGCCCGACGTCTGCACGATTCGCCTGATGGAGACGAGCCCCGCCGCCGGCGGCGAGCTGAAGGTCATCGACGACGCGCGGTTCAAGCTCGGCTCGCCGCTCGCCGTGCGGCTCGCCAAGCCGATCGGCGGCCAGCTCGCACCCGTCTTCGACGGCGAGATCACGACGGTCGAGGCCGAGCTCGGCGCCGGCGACCTCGGCGACCCGGTGCTCGAGCTGGTCGTCGTCGCCCACGACCGCTCGCACCGCATGCACCGCCAGACGACGACGCGGACGTTCCGCCAGGTCACGGTCACCGACATCGCCAGGAAGATGGCCAAGGAGCACGGCCTCAAGCTCGGCACGCTCGCGGAGATCGGCGGCGGCGCGGCCGAGGTTCGCCACCAGGTCGGCGAGACCGACTGGGCGTTCCTGTCGCGCCTGGTCGCCAACCACGGCGGCGAGCTCAACATCACGGGCGGCGCGCTGCACGTCGTCGACCCCGAGCAGAAGACCAGCGCGGTCGCCGAGCTCGTCTACGGCGAGAACCTCAGCCGCTTCCGCCCGCGCGTCAGCACCGTCGGGCAGGTCGCCGAGGTGACCGTCCACGGCTGGGACCCCCTGCAGAAGCAGGAGATCGTGGCCGAGGCCAGGCCGAAGGCGTCGACCGAGGTCGAGCGCGCCGCCGTCGACGGCGACGTCGGCGGCACGAGCGTCCTGATCTCCGGAGCGGCCATCTCCACGGCGGCCGAGGCCAAGGCGCAGGCCGCGGCGGTCGCCCGCCACATCGGCCACGAGCGCGTGCAGGCCACGGCGGTCGTCGCCGGCGACCCGAAGCTCCTCGCCGGCGAGTACGTCGCCATCTCCGGCGTCGGCACGCGCTTCGGGGGGACGCACCGCATCGTCTCGGCGGTCCACCTCTACGGCGCGCGCGGCTACACGACGCGCCTGACGCTCGGCGCCGGCGGGCGCCCGCTCGCCGACGCCGTCGGCGGCGCCCGGCCCCACGCCTTCGCCGACCACCTCGCGGTCGCGCTCGTCACCGCCAACGACGACCCCGACAAGCTCGGCCGCGTGAAGGTCAAGTACCCGGTGCTCGGCGGCGAGGTCGAGAGCGGCTGGGCGCGGATCGTGTGGGGCGCGGCCGGCAGCGCGCGCGGCGTCGTCGCGCTGCCGCACGTCAACGACGAGGTCGTCGTCGGCTTCGAGCACGGCGACGTGCGCCGGCCGTTCGTGCTCGGCACGCTGTTCAACGGCAAGGACACGCCCGGCGCGGACCTCGTCAAGCCCGCGTCCTCGCTCGCCGCCCGCTTCCCGCGCGACCTCGACGTCGCCACGCAGAAGCAGACGCTGCTGGCCTCCGACGAGGGCCTCACCCTGACCACCTCCAAGGGCCCGATCGAGCTGTCGGCGGGCAAGGAGATGAAGCTCGCCGCGAGCGCCGGCGGCGCGCCGAGCGCGCTGACGATCGAGACGACCGGGCAGGTCAAGATGAACGGCAAGCAGGGCGTCGAGATCTCCGCCACCGGGCCGCTGAAGATCACCTCGCAGGCGCCGGTGACCGTCGAGTCGAGCGCCGCGCTGCAGCTCAAGGGAGCGGTCGTCCAGGTCCAGGCCTCGGGCGTCCTGCAGCTGTCGGGAGCCACGGTGATGCTCGGATGACAGCGCGCCATCGGTCAACGGTGGTCTCGGTGGATCCGGGAGCGAGGTCCTCGCGATGAGCGGCGAGCTCGGCTCCGGCCTGGCGTTCCCGCTCGGCATCGACCAGCGCGGGTCGATCGCGATCGTCGGCGGGGAGACCGACATCGCGCAGGCGATCTCGATCATCCTCGCCACCGCGCCCGGCGAGCGCCCGATGCGCCCCGAGTTCGGCTGCGCGGTGCACGAGCACGTCTTCGACGTCCTCGACGCGGCCGCGTTCGGCGGCATCGAGACCGCCGTGCGCCAGGCCATCGACCGCTGGGAGCCACGCGCCACGGTCGTCGCCGTCGAGTTCGACCTCGACCGCCAGGCGGAGGGCCGCCTGGACATCGTGCTCACCTACGAGATCCCGGAGGTGCCCGGCGTGCGCAACCTCGTCC
>DASZOA010000301.1:0-4605 GCA_035551055.1 Solirubrobacteraceae bacterium | reverse complement strand
CACGACCGCGGCCGCCGCGGGAAAGCCGAACGCCCGCGCGCGGCGCGGCACGAACGCCAGCAGGGCGGCCGCGCCGGCGAGCGCGCAGCCGCCGACGACGAGCACGATCCGCGTCCACTCGTCGAGGCCGCCGTACGGCGTACGCACGGTCGAGACCGCGCCGAGACCCTGCGCGATGCCGGCGGCGAGCTAGGTCCAGCCGCGCGGATCGAGCAGCGCGCGCGGCACGCCCGCCGCCGCGAGCGCGACGAGCAGCAGGACCGCGGCGGCGCCCAGCGTGGCGCCGAGCCGTACGCGGGCGGGCGCGCGGCGCCGGGCGACGGCGACGAGGACGGCGCCGGCGGCGGCGCTCGCGAGGACCGAGCCGAGCAGCGCGCCGGAGGCTGCCGGGTGGACCATGTTGGCCCATTGCAGCCCGCCGAAGCCGGCGAGCGCGACGAAGCCGATCATCCGGGCGACGGGGACGGGCAGCAGATCGCCGGCGGCGGCACGCGCGGCGGGCGGCGGCTCGGGCGCAGGCGCCGGCGGCGCGAGCGTCGGCGGCGCGCTCACGCCGTGCCCCGGCGGACGGCGGCGGCGGTGCGGTCGGCTCGCGGGCGCGAACGCGGCGTGGCGCGCGGGCAGCGAGCCCGGCACGACGAGCGCGCGCAGCTCGCCGTGCGCCGGCCCGAGCGCCTGCGGCAGGCCGCTGCGCCGGCGCGCGCTGACGAACACGATCGGCCCGCGCCGCTGCGCGAGGGCCGCGAGCGCGGGTCCGGCGGCGGGGTCGACGAGCGCCAGGCGCGCGTGCAGCTGCGGCCAGCCGGCGAGCGTCTCGCCGAGCTCCGTCGGGCGCCGGTCGCCGGGCAGCAGGACGCAGCAGCCGCCCGCGCCCGCGAGCGCCCGGGCAAGCGAGGCGGCGGCGCGCACTGCGGCGTCGAGCGCGTCCTCGTCCGCCGCGCCGCGCGGGTCGAGCACGACGACCGGGGAGCTCTCGCTCGCGGAGGAGAGGAAGCGCTCCTGCAGCTCGGCGCCGCGCGCCACGCCGGGCCAGTAGATCCGCGCGGCCGGCGTGCCGTCGCGCAGCGGGCGGATCCCGTCGAGCTCGGTCTCGGCGCCGGTGACCGGCCTGCCGCGGCGCGCGATCCTCGTCGCGTCGCCACCGCCCGGCGCGGCGACGACCGGCTCGATCCGCGGCAGGACGAGGATCTCGTCGTCGGCCGGCGATGCGACCGCGGCGACCTCGCGCGTGGCGAGGCCGAGCGGGTCGCCGACGAGCAGCCGCGACGGCGCCAGCGTGCGGCGCCCGCGGCGGCCGAAGCGCGCCTCGATGCGAACGCGCCCGCCGCTCGCGCCGGTTCGCAGCGCGACCGGCGCCGGCAGCAGCGGGTCGGCGACCTGCGACGGCGGCAGGCCGAGCCGCCCGGCACGCACCCGAAGCTCGATCGTCAGCGGCTCGCCCTCGACGACGCGGCGGGCTGCGAGCGTGCGCCGCACCCGCACGCCGCGCGCGCCGAGCCCGACCCAGGCCGCGCTGCCGGCCGCCAGGAGCGCGAGCGTCGCGGCCGGCACCCACAGGGGCTCGGTGTCGAACAGCGCCGCGGTCAGCCCGAACGCGAGCGCGAGCAGGCCGGTGGCACGCGCCCGTCGCACGTACTACAGCGCCGGCGTCGCCGCCACGGCGTCGGCGACGATCCGCTCGCCGGTCGCCTCGAAGGACTCGGGCGCGAGCACGATGCGGTGCGCGAGCACCGACTCGCTGACACGCTGGACGTCGTCGGGCAGCGCGTGGTCGCGGCCCTTCAGCAGCGCCTGCGCCTTGGCGGCGCGCAGCAGCAGCAGCCCGGCTCGCGGGCTGGCGCCGAGCTCGACGCGCGGATCGGCGCGCGTGCGTCCGAGCAGCGCGACGATGTAGCGCCGCAGCGGCTCGGCGGCGCGTACGCGCGCGACGGCGTCCTGCGCGGCGAGCAGATCGGCCGCCGAGGCGACCGGCTCGAGGTCGGCGACGCGGTCGCCCGACTCGTGCGTGGCGAGCATCCCGGCCTCGCCCGCCGGATCGGGATAGCCGAGCGACAGGCGCACCATGAAGCGGTCGACCTGCGCCTCGGGCAGCGGGTAGGTGCCCTCGTACTCGATCGGGTTCTGCGTCGCGAGCACGAGGAACGGGCGCGCGAGCTCGTGCGTGTGGACGTCGACGGTGACGCGGCGCTCTTGCATGCACTCCAGCAGACCCGACTGCGTCTTCGGCGAGGCGCGGTTGATCTCGTCGACGAGCACGACGTTGGCGAAGATCGGGCCGGGCCGGAACTCGAAGCGGCTCTCGCGCTGGTTGAAGACGTTCGTGCCGACGACGTCGGCCGGCAGGAGGTCGGCCGTGCACTGGATGCGCGCGAACTCGAGGTCCAGAGAGCGGGCGAGCGCGCGGGCGAGCGTCGTCTTGCCCACGCCCGGCAGATCCTCGATCAGGGCGTGGCCCTCGGCGAGAACCGCGACGATCAGGTGCTCGAGGACGTCGGCGCGGACCTCGGCCGCCTGCGCGACGTTCTCCGCCAGCCGCCTGGCGAGCAGTTCGGCGGCCTCGACCTCGCCATCCGTGAGACGTCGTTCGATGCCGGCACGATCCATCGGCGCAATCGTCGCATTCGCGGGCCTGCGGCGCGATGGTCGGCGACAGATCGGGCGCCTTCGCGGGCGGTGCTCGAGCGCTCAGGCCGCCGGCCCGGCCGGCTCGGGAGCGCCGTCCCCCGCGGAGGCGCGCAGCGCCACGACCGCCTCGAGCACCGCGCGCGCGACCTCGGCCTTGGAGGCCCGGGCGACGTGCGTCTCGCCGGAGGCGGTCAGGATCGTCACCTCGTTGTCGGACGACTCGAACCCGATGTCGGCGCGCGAGACGTCGTTGACGACCACGGCGTCCAGGCGTTTGCGGGCGAGCTTCTCGCGCCCGTAGCCCACCGCCCCGGCGCCGTGCTCGGCGGCGAAGCCGACGACGATCTGGTCCTCGCGCCGCGTGGCGGCGAGCCCCGACAGGATGTCCGGCGTGCGCTCGAGCTCGACGCGGATGCGCTCGTCGCCCTCCTTCTTGAGCTTGCCGGCGAAATTGCGCGCCGGCCGGAAGTCCGCGACGGCGGCGGCCATCAGCAGGATGTCGGCGGCCGCGAAGAGGCCGGTGCAGGCCTCCTGCAGCTGCGCGGCGGTCTCCACGTCGACGTACGTCACGCGCTCGTCGCGCGGAAGCGCGACGTTCGCCGCCACGACGGTGACCGCGGCGCCGAGCGCCGCCGCCTCGCTCGCCAGCGCGAAGCCCATCCGGCCCGAGGAGCGGTTGCCGACGTAGCGCACGGCGTCGATCGGCTCGCGGGTGCCGCCGGCCGTCACGAGCACGCGCAGGCCGACGAGGTCCGGCGCCGGGGCGGCCGCGGCCGCCCGCGTCAGCGCCTCGATCGCCTCCAGCAGCACGGCGGGCTCCGGAAGGCGGCCGGCGCCCTCCTCGCCCTCGGAGGCCAGCCGGCCCGCGGGCGGCTCGAGCACGGTCGCGCCGCGCGCGCGCAGCAGCGCCACGTTGGCCTGCGTCGCCGGGTGCTCCCACATCTGGCTGTTCATCGCCGGCGCGACGAGCAGCGGGCACGTCGCCGCGAGCGCGGCGCTGGTCAGCAGGTTGTCCGCGAGGCCCGCGGCGAGCTTGGCCAGCGTGTTCGCCGACGCCGGCGCCACGACGTAGATGTCGGCATTGCGGACGAGCTCGAGGTGGCTGAGCGGGTCGTGCTCGGGCGCAGCCTGCCCGGGGAAGGCGCCGCGCGCCGGATCGCGCTCGAACTCGTCGCTCAGCACGGGCGCGCCGGTCAGCGCGGCGAACGAGGCGGGGCCGACGAAGCGCCGGCTCGCCGGCGTCTGGACGGCCCGGACGCCGTGCCCCGCGGCGGTCGCGAGGCGCACGAGCTCGAGCGCCTTGTAGGCGGCGATCCCGCCGCTGACGCCAAGCAGGATCCGGGCCACGTCACACGCCGAGCGCGCCTAGCGGTACTGGTACTTGATCTTCCCGGCGGCGACTTCCTCGAGAGCGATCGTGAGGTAGTTCTTGGAGCCGGTGTCGACCATCGGCGGCGGGAACTCGTCGAACGTCCCCTCGCCGAGGTTGTGGTAGTAGGAGTTGATCTGTCGGGCGCGCTTGGCCGCGACGAGAACCGACGCGTAGTTGGAGTCGACGTTCTCGAGGAGGCGGTCGATGCGGGGAGAGATCATGCGCCAAGGCTATCGAGCCGGCCCGACCGCGTGCTGTCGCCCACGATCTCGACCAGCTCCTCGACGGCGCCCTCGAGGCGGTCGTTGGTCACGACGTGCGCGAACTCATCCTTCGCCGCCAGCTCCTCGTCGGCGGTGCGCATGCGCGCCTCGACCTGCTCGGGAGTATCGAGACCGCGCCCGACGAGCCGGGCGCGCAGCGCCTCGACCGACGGAGGGGCGATGAAGATCTGGACCGCCTCTGGCATCGTCTCGCGCAGCTGCCGCGCCCCCTGGACCTCGATCTCGAGCAGGACGGGGGCGCCGCCCGCGGAGCGCGTCTCGAGCTCCGAGCGCAGGGTGCCGTAGCGCGCCCCGGCGTAGTCGGCGTGCTCGACGAAGTCGCCC
>DASZOA010000300.1:0-2289 GCA_035551055.1 Solirubrobacteraceae bacterium | reverse complement strand
CGGGCGGCATGCACATGACGGCCGGCTTCGGCTGCCAGCGCCGCCACGGCCTCGAGCGACGCCGTCGTGGCCGGCGCGGCTCCCACCCGACGCCGTAGGTCGAGCGCCTCGTTGTGCAACGCGGCCGCACGCTGGACGTCGCCCTCCGCGCGCGCGAGTTGGCCGAGGCCATGCAGCGACCGTGCCGCCCCAAGGCGGTCGCCGCCGGAGCGAGCGCGCTCGAGCGCCTCGCGGAAGAGCCGGAACGCCTTCGCGCTGTCGCCGTCGGCCGCGGAAAGCTCGGCGAGGCCCTGCAGCGACGTCGTGGAGGTTGCACCGACGCCACGCGCAAGCGCGAGGGCGTCCTCGAAGCGTCGGCGGGCGGTTTGACGGTCGCCCCGGGCGTTCGCCAACTCGGCGAAGTACACGAACGCGTCGCCGGCGGCGTCCGCCGGACCGATCTCGCGCAGCATCGTCATGGCCCCACGGAGCAGCTCGTCGGCGCGGTCGTATTCGCCGCGCACCGTGGCCAGCTGGCCGAGGTACTGCAGCGCCGTCGCCCTGATGTAGTCATCGCCGAGCTCTGCCGCGATGGCCATCGCGTCGTCGAGCAGTGTCTCGCCCTCCCGCAGGTGGCCCTGCTTGACCGCGATGGAGCCGAGGCCGACGAGGCCCAGCCGCACGCCCTGCTTGTCGCCCGCGCGCCGGGCGACCTGGAGGCACTCCTCGAACATGCGACGGGCGGCCGGAAGATCGTTGCGGCGACCGTGTTCCAGCCCCGCGATCGCGACCGCGTGCGACAGGCACCACGGGTCGTCGGCCTCCGTTGCGAGCGCCGCGCTCTCCTCGAGCAGCGACAGCGCGTCCGGCTCGAGACGAGCGTAGCTCGAATTGCCGAGGAGCAGCAGAGCGCGGGCGCAGCCGGCGGCGTCGCCAAGCTGGCGAAAGCGGGCGAGGCTTTCCTCGAGGCGGACGTTCGCCGCGTCGGCGTCGCCGCTCATGAGCGCGAGGAACCCAGCGCCCCAAAGCGCCTTCGCGCGGATCGGCGCGGATGCGCCATCGCCTGCGGCCAGGGCCGCTTCGAGCATCCCGCGCCCCTGCGTGAAGTGGCAGCGCACGCGCCAGTAGAGCACGAGCGCGGCCGCGAGCCGCAGTGCCAGCTCGCTCTGTCCGCTGGATAGGAGCCACTCGAGCGCCGAACGAAGGTTCTGGCGGTCGACGTCGAGCTGCTCGAGCCAGCGCTCCTGATCCGGACCGGTGAGCTCAGGCTCGGCACGCTCGGCAAGCGCCAGGAAGAAGCGGGCGTGGGACTGCCGAACGTTGCGCGCCTCGCGTGCCTCGTCGAGCCGCTCGGCGGCGTAGGCTCGTATCGTCTCCAGCAGCCGGAGGCGGACGCGCGTCGGCTGCTCGCCGTCGGTCGTCACCAGCGACTTGTGCGCCAGCTGGTGGATCAGCTCGAGTATCGGCTGCGCCTCTGTCTCGCCGTCGGCGCAGATTCCGGCGACGGCCTGTTGTGAAAACCCGCCGAGGAAGACCGATAGCCGCCGCAGCAGCGCCCGCTCGGGCGCGGACAACAGCTCGTAGCTCCAGTCGATGGCAGCCCGGAGCGTCTCGTGGCGCGACGGCGAGCGGGTGCCGGCCATCGTCAGCACAGCGAAGCGATCGTCGAGGCGGCGTGCGATCTCCGCGGTGGTCAGCGACTCCAGCCGGGCGGCGGCCAGCTCGATCGCGAGCGGAGTCCCGTCGAGGCGCCTGCAGATCTCCGCGACGTCGCGCGCCACATAGGGGTTGAGCGTGAACTCGGGTTGCACGTCCCGTGCACGCTCTACGAACAGGCGCACGGCCTCGTAATCCATCAGATCCTCGGGCAGCACGTCCTGGTCGTGCTCGGGAAACGACAGCGGAGGCACCTGCCAGGTGATCTCGCCGTCGACGCCGAGTGGCTGGCGGCTTGTGGTAAGGATCTTCACCCCGGGACAGCCGCGAAGCAAGGCATCCGCAAGCTCGGCGCACGCGTGAAGGAGGTGCTCGCAGTTGTCGAGCACGAGCAGCAGACGCCGCCTGCTCAGCCGCGTCACCAGCGTGTCCACGATCCGGTGGCCCGCGGCCTCTTGGATGCACAGGACGGACGCCACCGCACTGGCGACGGCTGCGGAATCAGTGACGGGGGCAAGCTCGACAAGCCATGCGCCGCCTGAATATCCGGGCGCAACGTCATACGCGACACGCAGGACCAGACTGCTCTTGCCGATGCCTGGAGGCCCAGTGAGTGTGACGAGGGCAGTCTTGTCGAGCAGCGCCGCGACCTCC